>CALBKB010000113.1 GCA_937892635.1 uncultured Clostridia bacterium | reverse complement strand
CTTCTCTTCTCGCATAATTTGATCCAAATCCGTCCAAGGGGAATAAACACGCTCGCACCAAACATCATCGTAGGAATTGAACATATCGTAAAGGATCTGTATGCCAAGGTGTGACATACCTATTTCGTAGACATCTGGAAAGCACATGGCAAAACGAATATCTATATCTTTGTTTTTGACGACACTGTTTTTTTCACCGCCAATGTAACGACCGGGTTTTTGAACACAATATAATGCGCTTTCAAGTTCTTGATTTAACATTTGAAGTCCTCTTCTTTTTATGTTGATATATCTTAACAGCCAAACAGACGAGTATATAAATACTTAAAAAACATAAAGAAACGTTCATGCCGCTATCCATCAGTACATAGCCACCCCAGATCAGCATTCCGAGACCGAACAAAAAGCTGGATATGGCACCGATGAGTTGAGCAATATATTCATTCCAAATTCGAGATAACGAGATAACTAATAGGCGCCCCCCGTCCAGGGGTATTATGGGAAGCAAATTAAACAGGCCTAAAAACAGGTTTGCGGCATAAAACACCGTTAACCAGTCCGGTAAATCGGTAATCAAAGTTATTACATAGCAAAGACCGGCACAAATCATATTTACACTAGGCCCGGCAAGTGCACACTGAAGTTGTACCCTATGAGGTATGCGCTGCGGCTGTTGAGGTGTAATGCTGACGCCGAACGGTTGCAGTCGAACTTGCTCAATGATTATATGCCTGCGCCAATAAATAAAAATATGTCCGCATTCATGCAGAAAAATAGTAAGAGTTATTATCAGCAGATATAGACTGCTATCGGTAAAAATAATCCAGGCTAAGCACGCAAAAAAAAGAGGATGAACCGTAACTCGCTTGATGTTTTTAAACATCTAGGTATTGCATAGGATCAACGGGGATCCCATTGTGTGTAATTTCAAAATGCAGGTGAGGTCCGGTTGATGCTCCGGTATTTCCTGAAAATGCAATAATGTCACCCGCGTCAACCGTTTGACCGTCCGAGACAAGGATTTTGGATAAATGGCCGTAATAGGTGCTCAGTCCGGAGGCATGATCAATAATGATATAATAGCCGCCGATTTCGTCATGGGAGGCTATGCGAATGGTTCCGCACCAAGCCGCAACAACCTGACTCCCTTCCTCGGCGGCCATATCTAATCCCGTATGTATGGCTATTTCCCCTGAAAAAGGATCGATGCGTTTACCGAAACCGGAGGTTATGCGTGTGTACGCAACCGGACAAAGGCAGGTCTCATCCAATAATACCGGTGTCACGGATGAATTGTATAAGATATCCGAGGTCCAACGCGCGCGATTCCCCTTTCCCGGCGCTGTAGCAAATAAACGGGAAAAGGTCTCACTGGTTTGTATGTAGGAAATTGCCTGTTGTGTCGCGTTACGGATGTCCATACTACCAACGGATGATGCTGTAATACCGGTATCAATGGTATGGTACGATGTCGGCGAAATAAACCGAATGGCCGTAAACGCAGTCAATATTGTTGCGGCAGCAACTATTTGCAGCAACAACAGGCTTGTAAAGCTATTTGACTTATCACCCATATTGTCGAGATGCCGTTGCCTTGTTGTGGGTGTTTTGGAATGGAATTCCCTATAATTGATTCCTGTTTGTCCCTTGCGGTTTCTTGTGTTGCGATTTTCCATATATTCATCCTCCGCTATCATTATACGAAAGATGAAAGACGGATATTCGCTGTTAATGAATCAGGGCGTGAATGGCGGCGCGAACATCTTTGACGCGTATAATTTGAATATCTGAACTGAAATTACCCACCTTGCATTTATCAGACACCAAGAATCGACGAAATCCCAGACGAGCTCCTTCTTTAATGCGGCGGTCCACATCCGATACCGGTCGCACCTCACCCGCCAGTCCAATCTCGCCGATGGCGACTACATCATCATCAATGGTGAAGTCCTTTAATCCCGAAGCTACGGCTAAGCAAACGGCTAAATCGGCAGCCGGGTCATCTAAATGTATGCCGCCCGCCACATTGATATAGACATCTTTTGTAGCTAAGGCTATGCCGGCACGCTTGTCCAGTACGGCAAGAAGCAGGCAAACCTTATTATAGTCCATGCCGGAGCTGACTCGACGCGGCGATGGGAAAGGCGTGGGGGCTATTAATGATTGAATTTCTGCCAAAATCGGTCGAGTCCCTTCCATAACGCAGGTTACACAGACACCGGAAACCTCTTCCGGGCGACCGGATAAGAATATAGTAGAGGGATTATCAACACCGACAAGCCCCTGATCGGCCATTTCGAAAACACCAATTTCACTGGTTGGGCCGAAACGGTTTTTGATCGTGCGTACTACGCGGTACATCAAGCGTTTATCGCCTTCAAAGTATAAGACGGCATCCACCATATGTTCAAGAACTTTTGGGCCGGCAATATTTCCCTCCTTATTCACGTGACCGACAATGAATAAGGCTGTGCCGGTGGCTTTCGCATATCGGATTAAGCGGAAGGTGCACTCTTTTACTTGGGAAACACTGCCCGGTGTCGATTCGATATCGGCACAGGAAAGAGTTTGAATGGAGTCAACAATCATTATTTTGGGAGATATTTGTTGAGCACTGCTTAATACAGTATCCAAGTCGGTACTGGCCAAAACCATCACATTATCATTAGTCACACCCAGACGGGAAGCCCGCATTCCAATTTGTTCTTTTGATTCTTCGCCGGATGCATATAATATCTTTTGATCTTTAATTTGTAGGCTTTTGCACATCTGTAACAGCAAGGTAGACTTGCCGATACCCGGGTCACCGCCGACTAAGATGGCCGCCCCGGGGACAATGCCACCGCCTAAAACACGATCCAATTCCGCCATGCCTGTCAAAAGGCGTTCATAGGTAATCTGCTCAATGCTGTCAATGCTTACCATAGTTGCGTCTTCACCATTTATAATGCTGCGGGGATGATTGGTTTTGGTGGATACAGTAGACGTCGTTTGTTCTTCCATGCAGTTCCATGCTTGGCATTCGGGACATTTTCCGGTCCAACGCGGTGCTATATAGCCACATTGATTACATACATATACTGTTCGTTGTTTCATTTACGTCACATCCGCTTTCTGTTGTTGGTATTGGATAACTCCTAAAAAAATACAGTAGGCTAATTTTGAGCGATATTCTTCGGTTTTTAGGAGGGATAACTCATGATTATTAGATAAAAACCCGCCTTCTACGATAACGGCCGGGGTCTCGATCAGTCGAAGAAGCATGCTATTATCGTTACCAAGTTTAATTTGTCGGTTATTGTTAGGCTGAAGATTTGTTTTAATGGCTGCCTGAATTGACTGGGCCAGTACTTGACTTTGGCTGTTGTTATCGGAATAAAAAATTTGAACACCGTTATACTTTTCAATGGCAAACTTATTGAGATGGATGCTGATAAATAGCGCATGAGGATATGCTTTTGTGGGTGCGATGCGGTTGTTCATATCTTCTCTTTTTATAAAGGCCCCATCACATAATGACTTGTCTTCTTCACGAGTCATATATACGGTATATCCTGACAATTCAAAGATATCCCGCAAACGTAACGCAATATCGAGATTCAAGTTTTTTTCCATGGTGCCATCGGAAGCAACGGCGCCACTGTCTTCTCCGCCATGGCCCGGATCGATAATAATGACAGCATCGTTCGGAACGTCGACAGACAGCGTTTTGATAGAATTATGGCGTGCTACATATCCATAGGCAATGCCACAGATAACGGCAAAGAGAAGTGTTAATCTAATAATGGTTTTGTTTAGTTTAATTATCATTTATATCACCACCACTAAAATATACTTCCTAAATTGATTGCTTTAGGATAAACTTTTTTCATTT
>CALBKB010000112.1 GCA_937892635.1 uncultured Clostridia bacterium | reverse complement strand
AGTTTTTGCGGGAAAGGCTTGATTGATGTACAGGCGTATCGTCAGACGATCAGCGGACGGCTGCCGCGAGAGCAGATACTGAGCCATGATTTGTTGGAGGGGGCTTTGCTTCGCACCGGATATGTATCCGATATTTCCTGTTTTGAAAGTCAACCGGACACGGTTGTTGCCTATTATAAAAGAGAACACCGATGGATACGCGGCGATTGGCAGCTGCTTCGCGGAACTAAGGGGATATCATTATCGGGTGTTGACCGCTACAAGATGATTGAAAACGGGCTGCGCAGTATTTGGCCGATGGTGACGATGTTTTTAACCGTGTCGGTCTGTTTGATTGGCGGATTATCCTGCTTGGGAGGAATACTTTTGGCTTGGATGCCAATCCTTGCCGTGCCGTATCTATTGATTCTTCATCAGGTTTTGCTCGGTACAACGCTATCGCACCGTGTTTGCTATTATGCGGGACAGTTACCGGCCTTTGAAGGAGCGTTGGCGTGGAGTTTATTTGAACTTCTCTCAATCCCGTATCGGGCTTATAACGGTTTGGATGCCGTCGTGCGTGCCTTGTATCGTCAATTCCGTTCACGGCGGCATTTATTGGATTGGACTGTGTTTGCCCAGAAGCAAAATCAAGGTGTGTTTTCCTATCGACCGATTTTATTTGCCGAGCTTATCCTTATGTCGCTTGGTATATTGTTTGTTTTTCGGTTAAGCTGGTGGGCTGTTTTGTTTTTTATATGGGCGGGGGTACCGTTGCTTTTTCTATGGCTTTCGCGCGATATCCAAATCAAAGCGGATAAACTGGCAAAAGACCAACAAGAGCAAGTGCGGGTTTGGGCGCAAAGGACGTGGGACTATATGCGGGATCACTTATGCGAGAGGGATCATTATTTGTTGCCCGATCACCATCAGATTGAGCCAAACATCGGCGTGGCGCATCGTACCTCACCAACCAATATAGGTCTATCTTTGGTCGGGGTTATGGCGGCTTGTGATTTGGGTTTCATTGATACCAACGAGATGGTGGAGCGAATCGGTCAAATCATTGGCAGCGTGGAAGTGTTGGAGCGTTGGAACGGACACTTATATAATTGGTACGACACAAGATCAAGACAACCGATGGCGCCGCATTATATATCCTCGGTTGACAGCGGTAATTTTGTTGTTTGTTTGGCGGTGCTGGTGCAAGGGTTGGAGCAGTACCGCAATCAGCATGCGGCTATACCCGATTTGATCAATCGCATACGCAAGCAGGAAGCCATGCCTGACTTTGTAAAACTGTACGACCCACAACGGAAATGGCTGCATATCGGCTATCGTCCCCAGGAGCAGGCATTGGATGACCACTATTACGATCTGATGATGAGTGAAGCACGACTGACCAGTTATTATTTGTGTGCCAACGGGGTGTTACCCAAAGAGCATTGGTTGGCGTTAACCTACCCCTATATTACCGACAAGGGTCGGTTTGGTTTAGCATCTTGGACGGGGTCAATATTTGAATACGGTATGCCGCTGATGTTTATGCCGTTGTCGGAAGGGACACAACAGTATGAGGCCATCCATTTTGCCTTGCATGAGCAGCGAAAATGGGCGGGCACACGTCCCTTTGGCGTCTCGGAAAGCGGCTATTATGACACGGATCAAGACAATCGGTATGCTTATAAAGGAATGGGTACCCCTAAACTTGGCGCACAAAACGGCTTGGCGGAGGATTACGTAGTTTCGCCATATTCCACCTTCTTGTCCTTACCGCTTTTGCCGCGGGAGTCTTTTGATAACTTGACGGATTTGCAGCGAGAGGGATTGTTTGGCCGATATGGATTTTATGAGGCGATTGACTATACGCCGACCCGTGTTGGGAATATGCCGCGTGTAGTAAAGACATTTATGGCGCATCATATGGGAATGAGCCTAATCTCATGCGCAAATGTGTTATGTGATCGGATCTTTATACGGCGGTTTTTACAAGATGCGCGCATGCGTGCATATCTTCCGCTTGTGCAAAACGGATTACCGAATCACGTAATCGATACAAGAGGGTAAAACATGCGCCGCTAACGATTGACTTTTTGGCGGTTTACAGGTAAAATAATGAATATATAAGCAGGGAGGAGATCATGATACGAGAGCAACTGGCGCCGGCGGTTCATTTGAACATGCTGACCATGGATAAGTTTAAGACCGATCAGGTTTCTATTAGTTTTATAATGCCTTTGGATGCCCGTACAGCGACTTATGCAACCTTGTTGTCAATGGTGCTGAAAACCGGCTGTGCGGCTTATCCGGATGTTATTTCTTTAGCGCGAGCCCTGGATGAATTATATGGAGCGCAACTCAATGTCATGTTGCGTAAAAAGGGCGATAATCATCTGATGACCTTCCAAATTGAGTTTTTGGATCCGGCCTTTGTGACGGAAAAGGACATTGCCAAGCGCGCGTTGGAGTTATTGCGAAAGATCGTGTTTGAGCCGTTGATCGAAGAAGGCGCTTTTGCGCAGGCGGCCGTGATGCGGGAAAAGAAAAACCTGTGCGATCTGATTGACGCGCGTATTAACGATAAGCGACTGTATGCGTTACAACGCTGTGGTGAATTGACGGCGCAAGGTCAGCCGTTTGAGGTGTACGAATGCGGCGAAAAGAACATGGCGCAAGAGATTGATGCCGCCTCGTTGTACGAGTTCTATTGCCAATACATGCGCCGCGCCGTGGTTGAAATATATGGATTTGGGCGAATGCAGGCCCAACAAGTCTCTGAGGTGTTTGCGCCCATGTTTGGGCAGGATCGGCAACCGGCTTCACTATTGACTGCTTGGATCTCCACCGGTGCGGTACGCGATTATGAGGAGAATTATCCGGTTGAACAAGCCAAGCTATCCATGGGATTTTGCTTTGCCGACGAGGTGGATGAGGTGGCGCAGCGCTTGTTTGTCATCTTATATGGCGCCAGTCCCAGTTCATTGTTGTTTGCCAATGTGCGAGAAAAGTTATCCTTGTGTTATTACTGTTCGGCAACGTTAGATAAACATAAAAACATGATGATCGTCTATTCGGGCGTGATGCCGCAGAAGATTGAGGCGGCCAAGAGTGAGATATTGGCGCAGTTGGAGGCTGTACAGCAAGGACGCTTTACACAAGATGAATTTGCGGCGGCTAAAAAAGCCTATATAAACAATCTGCGGTCGATGGCGGATTCGATGGAGCAGACGGAAAATTACGCGATTTCGCAGACGTTATTGGGCGCACCGATTGATGTGGAGGCGACGTTGGCTAACATTGATCGGTTGGAGCCGGCGGATATTCAGGCAGTGGCGGCTTTGGTGCAGCCGGTGACGACCTATGTACTCAAAGGAGGGGAAGACGATGATCAGAAATGAATGTCAACGCTCCAATGAGGTATATTATTCCTTTACTACCAAAGCCGGTTATCCGGTTACGGTAATCGTTAAGCCCGGTCATTCCAAAACCTATGCCATGTTTGGGACGAACTACGGGTCGATGGATACTGTGTGCAAGCCGCTGGGGCAGGAGCAGGCGTTTGCCATTCCCGAAGGTACGGCACATTTTTTGGAGCATAAATTGTTTGAAGGGGAAAGGGAAGATGCCTTTACTCGCTATGCGCGCACGGGTGCCAATGCCAATGCCTTTACCTGTGCGGATAAGACGGTGTATTTGTTCTCCTGTACCGAACGTTTTGAGGAATCCTTTGAAATTTTGCTTGATTTTGTGGCGCATCCTTACTTTACCGAAGAAACGGTAGCCAAGGAACAAGGTATTATCGGGCAGGAGATTAAGATGTATGACGACGATCCCGATTGGCGGGTGATGATGAATGTCATGCAGGCAATGTTTCACAACAATCCGGCGCGCATTGATACGGCCGGTACCGTTGAATCGATTGCACGCATTACGCCACAGATGCTTTACGATTGTTATAACACATTTTACAACCCCTCTAATATGGGCATTGTTGTATGCGGAGACGTTGATCCGATCAAGGTCCGACTCTTATGTGAACGATTTTTGGAGAGCAGACCGACGGCTGATGTGAGGCGACAACTTGCACAAGAGCCGGATGCCGTTAAAAATAAGCGTGTGGTGGAGCGACGGGCCGTTGCAAAGCCGCAGTTTTTGATCGGATATAAGGATCCCGAGGCATCGATTGGCGCTCAAGCTGTTAAGAAAGAGGCGATGTCGGACATCGTCATGGATATGCTGTTAGGGGAGTCCAGTGATTTTTACGGCAAGTTGTATCAAGAAGGCGCCATCAACCATGATTTTTCGGCGGGATTTTACGGAGGATATGGTTTTGGAGCCAGTTTGATCGGCGGGGAGGCACAGGAGCCGGATTTAATTCGGGAGCAAGTGCGTAAGACCTTTGAGTTGGCCAAAGAGCAGGGGCTGGATGCGGAGGCCTTTCGACGGTCAAAGAATAAGATATACGGCGCAAACATGAAAAAGCTAAACAGTGTAGAGAATACGGCGATGGTCTTTATGGATCTGGCGTTTTTGGGTGTGGATTTT
The DNA here is from genome assembly GCA_937892635.1 of uncultured Clostridia bacterium. Taxonomy (GTDB): domain Bacteria; phylum Bacillota; class Clostridia; order Oscillospirales; family UMGS1783; genus CAKSHC01. The sequence goes on along the minus strand of CALBKB010000112.1, from coordinate 2,191 downwards.
GCGGAATATATGGAAATCTACGATTCGGTAACGCTGGAGGACTGTGAGCGGTGGCTTAATACCCATTTTACCGAGGAACACTGTGCGTTGTCGATTGTTTTGCCGGCTTAATAAAGGAGGAAACGGATATGATTAACATTGGTGATTCGCCCATTGCCTTTCCGCGACTGGGTTGGGAGTTTGATTTTCCGAATTATTTCACGGTGTTTGGCTTTAATATTTTTTTCTATGCAGTATTTATTTGCGCCGGCGTAGTGCTGGCGTACATATACTGCAGTCGGCGCGCCAAGCAATTTCACGTTACCAGTAACGACCTGCTGGATGGATTGATTTTCGGTGTGCCCATTGGCATTATCGGGGCGCGGTTATGGTATTGTGCATTTGCGCCTGCGGGGGAGATTACCAAGTTTACGGATATTTTCGCCATTCGTGAAGGCGGGTTGGCGATATACGGCGGTATTTTCTTCGTTGGTATTTTCATCATCTTCTTTTGCCGTATTAAGAAGTTACGGTTAGGGAACGTGTTGGATCTGGTGGCGATGGGTTTTATGATCGGTCAGATCATAGGGCGTTGGGGGAATTTTGTCAACCGTGAAGTATACGGTGTGGCAACCTCTTTGCCGTGGGGAATGCAGATTGGTAACAAGACGGTGCATCCGTTGTTTTTCTATGAGATTTTGTGGAACTTGATCGGGTTTATTGCATTGCACATTATCTCGAAAAAGTACCGAAAATTCCCCGGGCAGATTGCCTTGATGTACATGGGCTGGTATGGGCTTGGCCGAGGCTGGATGGAAGGGCTTCGTGATACCAAATACGTGGAAACGTTGGGATCATTGCCCATTCATCAGTTGGTTGCCTTCACGGTATTTGCTATTTGTTTGTTTGTGTTGATTGTCAAGTTTGTGGAAGTGAAAAAGACGGGTGCTGTTAGCTTTGAGTATCAGGCGCGCACATCGCGTAAGGATAACAAGGTAGAGGCGGAGGATCAAGGGTACACACCCATGTACGCCGCGGAACAGGACGAAAATGCGGAGGAAAATCAGGATGGCGCAGATCATTGACGGAAAAACGATTGCGATGGCTTGTCGTGCCGATATTCGGGAGCGAGTCAAGAAGTTGAAAGAAAATGGAGTTTCGGTCGGTCTGGCGGTTATTATTGTAGGAGAAGACAGTGCATCAAAGGTGTACGTGGCCAACAAGCATAAGGCGTGTGCCGATGTTGGGATTGAATCCTTCCAATATGCATTGCCGGCTCATACAACGCAGGAGCAGTTATTGACCTTGGTCGATGAGCTTAATAGGGATGGGCGTGTCAATGGTATTTTAGTGCAGCTGCCGCTACCCAAGCATATAGATGAGACGGCGGTTATTCATGCGATTGATCCGAGCAAGGATGTGGACGCTTTTCATCCGGCGAATGTCGGCAAGATCATGATTGGTGATTTTGATTTCTTGCCCTGTACGCCGGCGGGTGTTATGACGTTGCTGGACAAGACCGGCATAGAGATTGCCGGTAAGCATTGCGTGATTATAGGACGCAGTAATATCGTGGGCAAGCCGCAGGCGATGTTGATGTTGCATCGGCATGCGACGGTCAGCATTTGTCACTCGAAGACTGAGAATTTAAGACAAATCACGGCGCAGGCGGATATTTTGATTGCTGCGGTAGGACGGGCCAAATTTGTCACGGCTGATATGGTGAAAGATGGCGCTGTCGTTATTGATGTCGGTATTAACCGTGATGAAAACGGCAAGTTGTGCGGTGATGTGGATTTTGAGCAGGTGCAGGACAAAGCGTCGTATATTACGCCGGTACCGGGTGGAGTTGGGCCTATGACTATTACCACCTTATTGGAAAATACGTTGCGTGCAGCGCAGTTACAAAACCGATAAAAGTAACCGGAAGGCGATAGCCTTCCGGTTGTTTTTATGTATGAGGTTCGAGCCAGGCTTCCTTCATTTCGGAGGACCAATAATGAGAGGGGAGCACCATGGCGTAGGGGGTTTGCTCGGGGCAGATCAGGATGGGGAAGAACCCGCGGTAAAGCATGGGGAGAGGCAGGTGGGTGGGGTTGACATAGATCGTTGTCAAGAAGACCTCTTTATCGTAACAAATGTCCTTGGGGATGGGCAGGGCTAGGCGATAATTAGTTTTAGCATCCATGCAATCAACTAAAATCGTATAGGT
>CALBKB010000111.1 GCA_937892635.1 uncultured Clostridia bacterium | reverse complement strand
AGGGCACAGCCTTAGGCGGCGATAACGGAATTGCCGTTGCTATGGTACTTGCAATACTTGAAAGCGACGATATACCCCATCCGCCGATAGAGGCAGTTTTTACCACCGATGAGGAAACGGGTATGGACGGCGCTATCGGGCTGGACTGCTCCAAGTTAAAAGGGCGCATCCTGCTCAACGCTGACTCGGAAGAGGAAGGGGTGCTCACGGTCGGTTGCGCCGGCGGGGCTCGCGTATCGGCTCGGTTTGATCTTGTTAAGCAGCAAGGGGTCGGCACGGCCTATCTGGTTGAGGTGGGCGGTCTGTGCGGCGGTCACTCGGGTGTCGAGATTGATAAGGGTCGCTATAACGCCAATATTCTTATGGGGCGTTTCCTGAATACCCTTGGTTCGGTTACCCTACAAGAGATCGCAGGCGGCAGCAAGGATAATGCCATTACCCGTACCTGCCGTGCCCTCATTATGACGCAAGCGGATGTCCCATCGGCAGCCGACGCATTTGTCAAAGATAATCATAATGCTAATGACCCCGATTTTACCATTACCGTTACTCGGACGGCGCCCTTTGAGGGGTATTGTGCCGATGGTCTGATTCGCTTTTTGGCCACCGTACCTAACGGGGTTACGGCCATGAGTGCCGATATCGAAGGGTTGGTCGAAACCTCTCTCAACTTAGGTGTTCTTGCCATGGACGGGGAGAGTGTCATTTGTCATTTTTCGGTGCGAAGCGGTATCAATGCTAAGCGTGACGCGCTGTGCGATACGCTCATCGAACAAGCGTGCGCCTGCGGCGGTCGGGCCGAAAAGGGAGGTCACTATCCGGCGTGGGAATATCGTAAGCAGTCCCCCTTGCGGGATACGATGGTTAAGGTCTATGAAGAGATGTATCATGCTACCCCGCAGGTACTGACGATACATGCCGGTCTGGAATGTGGCCTTTTCTGCCAAAAGATGCCCGACCTGGACGCTGTTTCTTTTGGCCCGAATATGCGGGATATTCACACCTCGCGCGAGCGGCTGAGCATTTCTTCCACCGCCCGCACCTATGAGTATATATGCCGAATTTTAAAGGAGCTGTAACCATGATTAAGACAAGAGTGCAGACAATTCAAAAACAGTTAGCCAAGCAGGAAGCGCTGCTGGTCACCTCGGCGGCCAATCGGTTTTATCTCACCGGCTTTGAATCAAGCGCCGGTTGCGTGTTGGTCACCGATCAAGCCGCCAATTTCCTGATTGATTCTCGCTATGTCGAAAAGGCAAAGCAGGTGGTAAACTCTTGTAGCGTGCAGCTGTCTAACCGCTCCAACGAGGAGATTAAGGAGTTGTTGAACAAGCACGGCATTAAACGGCTGTATCTGGAAACCGAATCGGCCAGCGTCTCGGCCATGAAAGGTTATGCTGAGGCTTTTGAAGGGGTCGAGGTATCGACAGACAACAAGATGGACGTTGTGCTCGAACAGATGCGCGCCGTCAAAACGCGGCAGGAGTTGGCGCTCATGGAAAAGGCGCAGAAACTCACCGATGACACCTTTACCTATATTCTTGATCGTATTGCCGTCGGTCGCAGTGAGATTGACGTTATGCTGGACATGGAGTTTTATATGAGAAAACTCGGAAGCGAAGGCGTATCCTTTGATTTTATCGTTGTTTCGGGCAAGAACTCCTCTCTGCCGCACGGCGTGCCCACCGATAAGCTCATTGAATCGGGTGATTTTCTCACCATGGATTTCGGTGCTGTCGTTGAGGGTTACCATTCGGATATGACCCGTACGGTCGCTGTCGGTTCGGTCAGTGAGCAACAGCGCAAGGTCTATGATACGGTGCTTAAGGCTCAGCAGGCCGCTCTGGATACGGTGCGTGCCGGTATGGTGTGCAAGGACGTGGATAAAGTGGCTCGTGATATCATCTATCGTGCGGGTTATGAGGGTTGCTTCGGTCACGGTTTGGGCCATAGTGTGGGCATTGAAATTCATGAAAATCCCAGTTTCAACACCCGCTGCCTGACCTGTCTCAAACCCGGCACCATTATGACGGTTGAGCCGGGCATCTATTTGGAAAATCAATTCGGTGTGCGCATCGAAGATATGGTATATGTCACCGAAGACGGTTGCGAAAATCTCACGGCAAGCCGCAAAGATCTTATCATTCTGTAAGGAGAATCGTATGTATTGGATCGTTTTTTATCCTACGTTGCTTTTGATACGCGATCGGATGACACCTCGGAATCTGTGCCTTCCACCCAAAAACAGAAGATTTTAGGCGCATTTTTGGCGCAAGAACTGCAAAAAATGGGCCTAAATAACGCAAAAATGGACAATTTTGGATACGTTTACGGCTATTTACCGCCCTCGTCGGGGTGTGAACAAGAGCCGAACTTGGGGTTGATTGCCCATATGGACACCTCGCCCGATGTGTCGGGCAAGGACGTCAAGCCTCGCGTTGTATGCTATCAAGGCGGCGATCTTGTGTTGGGTCATGGGGTATCCATCAAGGAAAAAGAGTTCCCCAATATGGCGCGCTATATCGGTCAGGACTTGGTTGTGACCGACGGCACCACCTTGCTTGGTGCCGACGATAAGGCAGGCGTGGCCGAAATTTTTTCGGCGATTGAATATCTAGTTGAGCATCCCGAAATGAAGCACCGCGGCATTGCCGTTTGTATCACGCCCGATGAGGAGATCGGGCGGGGCGCCGATCATTTTGATTTCTCGCAATTTCCCGCCAAGGTTGCTTACACCGTTGACGGGGGCGAATTGGGCGAGATTGAGTATGAGAACTTTAACGGCGCAGGTGTCACTTTAACGGTGCATGGCGTTAACATTCATCCCGGCTCGGCCAAAAACAAGATGAAGAACGCCGTTCTGATGGCCAATGCCTTTATTTCCATGCTGCCTACCCATGAAACGCCGGCACATACCGAGGGGTATGAGGGGTTTTACCATATTACCGGCATGGAAGGCGATGAAACCAAGACGGTGGTGGGTATGATCATTCGTGACCATGACCGTGAAACGTTTGAGGCGCGCAAAGCGTTTGTGTCTAACCTTGTTGCTTATCTCAACGGGGTGTGGGGGGAAGGCTGTTTTGAATTGGATATGAAGGACAGCTATTATAACATGAAGGAAAAGATACTGCCTCACATGTATTTGATTGACAACGCCAAGGCGGCCATGTTGGCAGTGGGGGTGCAGCCGCAGATTATTGCCATTCGCGGCGGTACCGACGGTGCGCGGCTGTCCTATGAGGGATTGCCTTGCCCCAACCTAAGTACCGGCGGCGTTAATTTCCACAGTATTCACGAATTTATCCCGGTATCGGCCATGGAAAAGATGGTTGACGTGTTGTTGGAGTTAGTGAAGGTATGAACTATCTGACGCCGGCCAAAGCGGCCGAAGATTTCTTTATTGAGAAAAAATCGAAGTTTATCGGTTCCCTCTGTCCCGTTACGACCGAGGAGGAGGCCGTGGCTTTTATTCAGTCGATCAAGTCGCAGCATCCGCAGGCGCGGCATCATGTTTACGCCTATATCTTACGCAAAGACAATGCCATGCGCTATTCCGATGCGGGTGAGCCGTCCGGTACCGGCGGTCAGCCAATGCTCGGTGTGTTGCAACGGGAAGGATTGACCGATGTTTGCGTGGTGGCAACCCGATATTTTGGCGGCATTTTGTTGGGGGCGGGTGGATTGACGCGTGCCTATGCCAAGGCGGCCAAGATTGCAGTGGATGCGGCAGGAATTTTGGAGATGCGCATGTGCAAGATTCTCAGCGTGCATTGTCCCTATTCCGTTTACGACAAACTATCTGCCGCCCTGTCGGTGCGTGGAGGGGATATTAGTGCGCCGGAGTTTGGCGCCGACATATCGTTTACCCTCTCATGCGCTCCTGAACAGGTGGAGGTGCTGCGCGCCTGTATCATGGAATTGAGTGCCGGGGTGGCCGACTGTGCCGAGAGCGGCGAAAAATTTATTGGTTTTTTGAAATAAAAAAAGGATATTTTAGATTTTGTGCGTATTAGTATATAGAAGTTTATGAGGAGGAAAGGATTATGACCGTGCGCCATATGCTTGAACGGCGGGAAAAAGAATATTTGTCGGCTCATGCCTGTCATTCGGCTGACGCCAGGCGAGTCCATGCCGAAGAGGAATGCGATATGCGCACCGCCTTTCAGCGTGACCGTGATCGGATCTTGCATTGTAATTCTTTTCGACGCCTCAAACGCAAGACGCAAGTCTTTTTATCTCCCGAAGGCGATCACTATCGCACCCGCTTGACTCATACCTTAGAGGTGGCGCAGATTGCTCGCTCCATGGCGCGCGCTTTGTGTTTGAATGAGGATCTGGCGGAAGCGGCGGCCTTGGGACATGATCTGGGACATACCCCCTTTGGGCATGCGGGAGAACGTGCGTTACGTGTGGTTTGTCCGCACCCCTTTCATCACTACGAGCAGAGTGTGCGAGTGGTGACAACGCTGGAAAAGAAAGGACGAGGGCTGAATCTGACCCAACAGACGATCGATGCCATCGGGCATCATTCGGGCGAGGTGCTGCCCAAGACGTTAGAGGGACAGATTGTGCGTTTTGCCGACAAGATTGCCTATGCCAATCACGATGTTGACGACGCCATACGCGGCGGCATTTTGCAAAACGGCGACGTACCTTTTGAAATAGCCGAGGTTTTGGGGGCTAATTCCCGCCAGCGGCTCAATACCATGATCCGTGCGGTGGTGGAAGAGAGTCGTGGCAAGGATTGTATACAAATGGAGAAAACCGTCAAAGATGCTCATGCCGAGTTGTTGCGGTTTATGTTTGATAATGTCTATATCTCCTCGGCGGCTAAGGTAGAGGAGAAAAAGGCGGAGGAGATTGTACAGCGACTATATCTCCATTTTTCCGAGCATCCCGAGCAGATGCCGGAAGAGTATCAGTTAATCATTGAAAAAGAGGGTGTGCCTCGCGCCGCCTGCGATTACATATCGGGTATGACCGATAATTATGCCGTAAGCAAATACAGCGAATTGTATCTGCCTGCATTTTGGATGAAATAAAAAGGAAGGATGAAGCCTATGGCACGCGCCGATTTTGACTTGTTTATTGAACAATTAAAAAGTCGCGCCACCATTGAAGACGTGGTGTCGCAGTATGTTACGCTGCGCCGTGCCGGAAACCGTTTTGTGGGGCTGTGTCCGTTCCACAGTGAGAAGACGGGGTCGTTTACCGTTTACGTTGATTCCCAATCCTATTACTGCTTCGGCTGCGGCAACGGCGGCGACGTGATAACTTTTATCCGAAACATAGAAAAGTTAGACTATATGGATGCCGTTCATTTCTTGGCCGACCGTTACGGTATGCAGGTGCCGGAGCGGGAAGGGGCGAGTGAGTTTCGCCAGCGTCGGGCCGTGACCTTGGCCATTAACAAGGAGGCCGCCCGTCATTTTCATCAGAATTTGATTGGTGAGATTGGTCGAAAGGGTATGGAATATTTTAAGGCAAGGCATCTTTTGCCCGCCACCATTACCCGTTTCGGTTTGGGGTATGCGCCCGATAGCTGGGATGATATGATCCGACACCTGACAAGCAAGGGATTTACCAAAGAACAGATTGAAATGGCGGGACTGGCGCTGCGCGGACAAAAGGGCGGCTATTACGACCGATTCCGCAATCGCGTTATTTTCCCCATTATTGATACGACGGGCAACGTGATTGCCTTTGGCGGGCGCATTTTGCAGGGTGGTGAGGGTGCTAAATACCTTAACTCGCCCGACACACCGGTTTTTAAGAAAAGCCAAGTTTTATTTGCCTTGAATTTTGCCAAAAATGCGCCGGGTGATCGACTGTTGCTGTGCGAAGGGTACATGGACGTTATTAGTCTGCATCAAGCCGGCTTTCCCTTTGCGGTGGCACCGTTGGGTACGGCGGTTACGGCCGAGCATGCCCGATTGGCGGCACGCTATGCCAAAGAGGTTATTTTGTGCTTAGACTCGGATGAGGCGGGCCAGACGGCCATGAATAAAGCGATTCGGTATTTCGAGGAGACGGGCATCAAGGTGAGAATTCTTACCGTGAGCGGTGCTAAGGATCCGGATGAATATATCCAAAAATACGGCGCTCAGCGGTTTGAACGATTGCTGGACGGTTCGGGCAGTCAGATCTCTTATTTGTTGGCGAAGGAACGGAAAAACTTCGATTTTGCGTTGGCTGAGGACAAATCGGAGTATCTGAAAAAAGCGTCGGCAATTTTGGCCGGGATACGAAGTCCGGTGGAGCGGGAAGTGTATGTGGCACGCGTCGCTGAGGAGACGGGAATTTCGGCGGAATTTATCCGAGCTGAGATCAAGCATATCACCGATTCCCGACAAGCGGCGGCCAAGAAAAAGCTGATCCGCGAGGAAATGGATAAAATGGCGGGTGTGCGGGATCGTATCAATCCCGAAAAGAGTATCAATCTCAAAGCGGCACGGGCCGAAGAGGGGTTGATTGCCACCTTGATCAAACACCCCGATTATTATCAGAAGTTAGTTCCTACGGTGACGGAGGAAAACTTTGTTACCCAATTTAACCGTAATATTTTCCGACTGCTTCGTGAACAGATCGAGCGCGACGGAACCGTTTCGGTTTCAGCGTTGGCGCAGCATTTAACGACCGATGAAGTGGCGCGATTGACGCAATACACCGTTACGGCGGTGGCGGCCGATAATGAATTACGGCAGG
>CALBKB010000110.1 GCA_937892635.1 uncultured Clostridia bacterium | reverse complement strand
GATAACCAAATATGTATCAATCTCGGGATATTTATCTAATCTTTTTGAAGATACGGTAAAGATATGTAACAATCCAAAATCAGTAGTAAATTGGATAACATCTGATATTTCAAGAGAAATGAATGAAAGAGAAATATTGAAAGAAAGAAAAGAAGAAATTGACAAAGCCGAGTACGCCCCGGGACGAACGGAAATTGCGGGTCAAAAACTGGACCTGCGGAAATTGTCCCTCTTGTGGCGAGAACCGTTGCAGTTCTCCGGCAAACAGATCGGGGCGCGCTTTGCGAAAGCGATAGATCGACTGCTTTAAATCACCCACGCAAAAGAGATTTTTCCCGTTGTCGGATAAGGCGCGGAAGATGAGATTTTGTAAGAGGTTGGTATCCTGATACTCGTCAATAAGCACCTCTTGGATACGCCCACCCAAATGCCCGTCGATATAGGAACGGGCAAACTCGGTTAAGGTCACGGTATCGGTCGACGGTTCGTACTGCTCCACCAACAGGGACAAGGTCAGCCGCGAAGCATCGGCAAAGGACAGAACGTTCTTACGACGCTTGGCGGCACGATCGGCCCGCTCATAGCGGGTCACGACACGGCGCATCCCATCTACTAAAAGCGCCGACAGCTTTTGCTCAGCGGCAAATTCATCGGCCGAAGGAATGTGCAATTTTTCATACAATGCCGCAACCCGCCCACGTGCCGCCTTGGCTTTGGCGTGAATGGGACGATAAACGGCATAATTACGATATTTAGCATTGAGCGGCGAGAGTTTATCAAAGGCGAGCTTGGGCGGAATGTTGCCACTGCCCAGCAAAGCCAACGCGCCGTCAATAACACTCACGTCCGCCAAACGCTGACCAACGATCGCATCGCCCAATTCCTCACGATGCGCCGTCGCCTCGTCGGCCGCCTGCACAAAAACAGGACGTAGTTCACGCAAACTATCTTCTACCGTCTTTTTGTGATAGAGATACCACGGACTGCGCGCCATATCCTGTTGCCTGAACATCTCATACAACTCATCCATCTTGGCCATGGGATAGGGCTCACTGTCAAGTTTGTCGATCAATTCAAGCATCTGCTCAAAAAAGCCGACGTCATCCCGCTCCCCCGAAAAGGCGTCCACGCAAGCCAAAAAGACCTCGTCCCCCTCCTCGTACAGCGTATCAAACACACTTTGCAAGGTGCTGCGCCGCAACAAGTCATGCTCGGGGCCGAGAATAACGCGAAAATCGGGCGAAACGGATAATTTTTGGAAATTTCTGCGCACAAATTCGCCGTAAAAAGCGTCCATCGTGCAGATACGCGCCTGCGGCAACGCCAAAAGCTGACGGCTCAAATGACGGCGCAATGTCGGATCGGCCTCACTTCGGCAGGCCTTATTGAGTTCCTCTCCGATACGCTTGCGCATCTCGGCGGCGGCGGCGTTGGTAAAGGTGACGATCAGCATCTCCTGAATCGGCACATGGGCTTTGAGCCGCTCGATGACGCGCCGCGTCAGCACCGACGTCTTACCCGAGCCGGCCGAAGCGCTCAGCAAAAGCCGCCCGCCAACCGTGTGGATGGCACGCTGTTGTTCGGGGGTCAGTTGCCCCTTAACAATCGGTTGTTGCACCGAGAAGATCGGTTGATCCGTCGCCATCGTCATCCACCACCTTTCTCTCTAACTGACTGCCGCGATATTTTTCATAACGGCGCACCCGACCGTTGCCCGTCTCAAACGCGCAAACGGCCGCATAGTCACAGTATCGACACGCGGTATCCTCCCCGCCCCGCGAAAGCGGACGTGGGGTCACTTCACCGCCGAGCAGTTCCTGCCCCATCTTTTTGAGCAACCCCATCAAATGCTCCTGCAAGGCATCAAAGCCGCGCTCGGATATCAGGTTGCCCTTGAGTTTGTCCTTGGTCAGAGTAACGTCAATAAACCGCCCCTGTAATTCCTTTTCCATGGCGGCAAGCACCTTTGCGTCCTTGATCAACAGTCCGTTTTGCGCACCTTGACGCGCCAATTTTTCGGATAGTTCAGCTGCATCGGGCAAGGCATCGCCCGCCGACACGCTGAAAAATTGTTGTTTGGCCGGATAATAGAGTCCCCCCGCCGGACGCAGCGTCAACCCGTAACGCGGGCCGCCGTTTGCCATCAAGGAGAACAGATACAATAACATTTGCGCGGCATAACCGTTATAAATGTCGTCAAAATCAAACTTCTTAAACCCCGTCTTATAATCGACGATGCGCAAAAAGCGACCGGCATCAGTGTTCATGCTGTCAACACGGTCGATGGTACCCTCAAGGCGCAGACTACCGCCCTCAAAATGAATGACGATCGGCTCAACGGCACCGCCCCGTTCGATTTTCAGTTCAAAATCCTCGGCGCGAAAGACCGACTGCTCAAACTCGTCGCACAAACGGTCAATCAGCTCGTGCACCGCCTCACGCACACGACCGAATAAATACAAAAAGCGCGCCGAACGCTGACCGCCGAAATAGCCCTGCAGATATCCTTCCATGCGCGCATCAATCTGACGATAGACCTCGTTGCGATCCTCTTCCCAGATGGGTGTGCGGCTTTCTCGAGCATAACTACCCAGCACCTTTTCCATCATGTCATGCACCAAAACGCCCAGCTCCTTGCCCGACATTTCGGCACGCTCGATGGGCTTTAGACGCAAAACATATTTGCAGAAATATTTGAACTTACAACCAATTAAAGTGTCCAAACTCGTGGGTGAAACAGCCAAGCCGTCGCCCTTTATACGGCGTTCCAACATCGCCGAGTGAGCGATATCCGACCGACCGATCTGCCGCGCCTGACGCGCCAATTCCAGCCGCTCACGATAGATGGGATCCTGCTCAAAATAGGTCAGCAATCCCGCATCGGCAAAATCAGCATCGGCCAACCGTTCAAAGGCGGCGGTGCGATCCTGCGGCTGATCATGCCCCATCGACACCGACACCTGCGCGAACAACCGCCGCACCTGATCAAAAAAGTCGGAAGGTTGTGCCGGCTCATGATCGTCGGTCAGTTGATGATACGATAAAAAGAGCTTATCGGTAGGCATGGTGAAAGCCAAATAGGCATAAAACCATTCGTCCTGCCCCACCTGGCTCTCCTCCCACTCGATGCCGACCGTCTGCAAACTTTCACGGTCGCTGTTATTGACCAGCTCCAGATCACTCACCGTCGTCGGAAAAATGCCGGCATTGACACCCAACACAAATACGGCGCGCCGTCCGATGGTGCGCACATGATCCAAGCGTCCGGTCAACACCTCGTCAATCGAGGTGGGAATGCGCCCGATATCGTAACTGCCCAGGGCACAAGCCCATAGCTGACGGAAGGTATCGGCATCGGTGGGCATATCCCCCGCCGCCCGATACAGGGCGTCCAACGCCTTGCTGATGACCTCCCAGGTCTGCTCACATTCCTGCGCCTGCGCATGGTCGCCTTGGCCATCCAGTTGCATCGTCTGCTCGCTCAGCCGCTGCGCCACTCCCGTCGATTCCATATACTCGTATAGCGCGCGGCAAACATCCCCCACCGTCAAAGACAGGGCTTGTCTGACGTTGAGAATCGGCTCGATGATACGGCGTCGGTCGGCATTGATGTCAGCCAAGCACTGCCGTGATTGCTCGGTGATCTCGGCCGAAAAACCGTCGGGATTGTCGGTAAAATCTTTAAACCAATACCGTGGCAAGGGCTCCCATACGGCACAGTACCGCTGCATGCGTCCCAAGGCAGCATCGTCCAGCGGCGTCAGCCCCGTTTTAATATGTGTCAAAACATCCTCGGTGGTAAAATCATCGGCGGCGATATCCAATGCCGTGCTCAGCAACAACGCCAACGGCTTAATCGGAATACGGGTGCGTTTATCGGTAAAAACCGAAATGCCGTGCCGCTCAAAGACGCTGTCCAGCACACCCTTGTAACCATTCTCGTCGCGACACAGTACGGCAATCTCGCTGTCGCGATACCCCTTGCGCCGCAAAGCCGCAATCTGCTCGGCAACATATTCGGCCTCGTCAAAACTATCGGCGGCGGCATGCAGCACAACCGCGTCGGTTTCCTCCTCAAAAACAGGGGCTTGCGCCTCAAACAAATGCTCGCGCAGGTGTGTCAGGGCAGCATCGCCCTGCTCTTCTTCTATTCGCTGCGTTTGTACCGTTACGCCTTGACTGCTTGCCAAGCGGCGTAACTGTTCCATGGTGCGAAACGGACGGGAAAACACCGACTCTCGCTCCCCTTCAGCCGCTCGCGTGTCGGCAGGGAAGGCAAACACCATCTCGCATTGCCGCATCAGCCGCCGTAACAATGCCTGCTCGGCCGCCGAGAAATAATAAAAACCGTCCACATAAATACGGTAACCGTCCAGCAAATCCTCTTGCTCCAACAATACGGCCGCCTGCTCCTGTTCGTCTTGAGCAAAGTCACGCTCGTCCATCATAGCGCGGTACTGTCCGATGATCATGGCCAATTCCGAGAGCTTTTCACGGCGCCCGCCCAACGACTGGGCGGCACTCTCCAACTGCTCGGGCGTAACGCAGGAGCGACGCATCTGCTCCTCGACCCGACACAGCTGCGCAATAAAGCCCTCGGTCAATCGTGCCGAAGCATAAAAATGCAACTGATCGCGCAGTTTGACAAAGGCGCGCAACATCATCACACTGCGCACCGCACTGTCGGGCTGACCGTCCAAGCTGCGACCACAGGCAATCATGATGCGGCGAGCCAGCCGCTTGAAACTGACCACCTCGGCCCGACCGCCAAATCCCTGGGGGTGCAACTGCATGAGCCGATGCTCGGCATGCACGGTAAATTGTTCGGGGACCAAGAGCAGGCAGGGCCGCCCCTGCCCGGCATCCTCGGCAAAAGCGCGATATAACTGCTGCCGATTCTCCCTGTGTCCCAAAAGAAAACGGATCATGACACCCTCCGACAATTTTTATACTTTATTATACCACTCATACCTTGAAAAAGCAAATAGGCTTTGTTATACTAATAGAGTAAGTTAGGAGGCGACAGCATGACCTACATTTCACAAAGCCCCACCCAAACCACAGCCTTGGCCGAAGAATTTGCCAAATCGCTCAAAGGCGGCGAATTTCTTGCCTTCTACGGCGATCTGGGCGCCGGTAAAACCCGCTTCGTCGCCGGCAT
>CALBKB010000109.1 GCA_937892635.1 uncultured Clostridia bacterium | reverse complement strand
GGAGATTGAGGACGAGGGTGATATCTACGAATCTATCGAGGACATCTGGCCCGACTACCCCTCAAAGGACGACTTCTTCTTTAACGAGGAGGAGTATTAAACAAGGTTATCAGCGTAAATAGCTGATTATCAACAGGAGGAACGAGAATTATTTTCTTGTGCCTCCTTTTTTTTATTATATAAATGTTAAGGAGGTAAATATGGCTGAAAAAACTTTAAACAGTCGTATAAAAGGTCTGGTCGCCTAGATGCAGAGTATTATCAGGAAAAATACGAAAGATATATCGAGTCACTTCATACAAGCGAAACAGTTGATTCTTTGTGTAAGATTAACGACAAAACTTTTTCGCCAAAAGAAAATGAGAGCTATCAATATATTGAGCTTTCTAATGTTGGCCTTGCAGGAGATTGATCGACAATATACGCCCATTGAGGGTATTGAGGATTTGATTGACTGGGTGGCTTGCAGTGATGAGTTATCCGAAGGCGCGTTAGAACGAGCTATGGCGCAGCGACCGTCGGTGTGTTTGGAAAAGACGTTGCGCTGGAGCCGAAGCGCCAATCAGGCTATCGCACAGGTGTCGGGGATCTATCCGTTTGAATCGGTGGAGAGTGCGTTGCGGTATGCGCACAATCATGCCGATATTGCGGTTGTTTCGGGAGCAAACCGTGCGGCGGTGACGGAAGAATGGGAAAAGAATCGGCTCATGGATTATGTGGATATTGTTATGACGCAGGATTGCGGCAGTAAGAGCACCTGTTTAGCTAAGCTTTTGCAAGAGGGATATGCGACCGATCACGTTCTCATGTGTGGAGATGCGCCGGGGGATGAGCGAGCGGCGCGGGAGAGCGGCGTGTATTTTTACCCCATTCTGGCGGGACGGGAAGAGGAAAGCTGGCGGGCGTTTATTGATGTGGGATTCGGCCGTTTGTTATCGGGGCAATATGCCGATTATGAACAGGAGAAACGGCAACAATTTTATCAAAATCTCGGAGTGGAGGGAAAAGAATCATGGTAGATTTAACCAAGAGGCCGTATTATCTGTCGGATGAGGATATAGCGTGGGTGGAAAACACCATACGTACCATGACCGATGAGGAGAAGGTGGGGCAATTGTTTTTCCAGTTAACGGCCGATACCAAGGAAGAGTATTTGCGGGAACTGAGCGAAAAGTACCATGTGGGCGGCTGTCGATACAATCCCATGCCGGGGGATGCGGTGCATAAGCAAAACCGCATCTTGCAGCAGCACGCCAAAGTGCCGCTGTTTATTGCTTGCAACACCGAAATGGGTGGAAACGGCGCCTGTGCCGACGGCACCTATATCGGGTCGGGTATCAAAATCGGGGCTACGGGTAAGGTGGCGTACGCCAAGGCGCTGGGGCGCATGGCCAATGAGGAGGCGGCGACGCTCGGGTGTAACATGGCCTTTGCGCCGGTATGCGATATTCATTATCATTGGGGCAATACCGAAGTGGTAACGCGGGCCTTCGGCAACGATCCTGAGCGGGTTGCCGATATGAGCAGAGCCTATTTGGAGGGGGCACATAGTCTTGACGGGTTTTCCTGCGCCGCCAAGCATTTTCCCGGGAATGGGATTGATTTTCGGGATGCGCACCTATCCAACAACGTCAACCCCATGACGCAGGAGGAGTGGATGGATACCTATGGGCAGGTTTATAAAACACTCATAGATGCCGATTTGGATGCGGTGATGGGTGGGCATATTATGATGCCGGCTTATATGAGGCAGCTTCGTCCGGAGATGAGTGATGAGGAGATGTTGCCTGCCACCTTGTGCCCGGAGATCATGACGGGGTTGCTGCGGGACAAGCTTGGATTTAACGGGATGGTGGTCACCGACGCCAGTCATATGGTGGCTATGACCAACCGCATGCCACGGCGGGAGATGTTACCGGCCAGCATCAATGCCGGATGCGATATGTTTCTCTTCTTCAACGACCCCGACGAGGATTATCAGATCATGCTGGACGCCTATCGGTCGGGCGCGATCAGTCAACAGCGAATGACCGAGGCTTTGATGCGCATTTTGGGGTTAAAGGCGCGTATGGGGCTGCATAAGAAGAAGGATCTCGTTGGCGAGCATGTGGTGCTGGGCAAGAGCGAGTATAAGCAGATGGCCGAGCAGATCAGCCGTGACGCCATTACGTTGGTTAAATATAAAGACGCGCAGGTGTTGCCGCTGACGCCGCAACGGTATAAGCGGATCATGATCGTGCCCATCAAGGGTGCGGCGGGAGCAATGGATGTGCTTATGGGCATGTTCATGGGCGGCGACGGCAAGAAAAAGAGTGTAGCCGAGCAGTTGCGCGACCGCCTTAACGATAAGGGGTTTGACGCCTTTATTTATGTAAGTCCCTTGGAGAAGATCAAGGAGTCGATGGCGGCGGGGGAGAAACCATCGCTCAATCTCTATTTTGCCGGCAAAAATGCTATTTCGGATTTTGTGGGAGAGCAGGATTTGGTGATTACGCTCTTTGACGTTGCCAATGGGCGGCCGAGTTTCGGCATGTCCAAGGGCGGTGGCGAGATTCCTTGGTATGTGTTTGAGTTGCCGGTGGTGGGGATCAGTGTCAATGCCCCGACCATGTTGGCTGACGTGCCGCAGCTGCGCACCTATATTAACGCTTACGACGCCAACCCCGACACGCTCGATGCGCTTGTTGAGAAGCTGGTGGAGGGGCCGCAGGCCTTTCGGGGAAAGGACCCCATTGATAGTTTTTGCGGCATGTGGGATACGAGAATATAAGAAAAACGGATACCGAGCGGTATCCGTTTTTCCGTTTAGGCACGACAAATGACCGAATGCTTGGAGGCTCTTGCGATTGGGTCGGGAGTGTGGTAGGATAAACGCGAAAGGAGGGAACGGCATGAAATGCACGGTGATCATCGATAAAAGCCGAGACGAGGAAGTTATGATTTACGCTCACGAGCGCGCAACGTGGGTCGAGGATATCGAGGCAATCATTGGCACGGCATGGGTTGGTTATGCTGACAAGACGGCGGTGCGATTGAATGTGGCGGATGTCCATTGTTTTGCGGTGGAAGATAACAAAGTGTATGCCGTCACGGCCGAGGGAAAGTGGCAGATGAAGCAGCGGTTGTATCAGATAGAAGAACAGATGCCGAGGACATTCGTTAAAATCAATCAGTCCTGTCTGGCCAATATCGGCAAGATTGATCGGTTTGAGGTTTCCTACGGTGCGGCGTTGATGGTGGTATTCAAAAACGGGTATCGCGACTATGTGTCGCGGCGCCAGGTCAAACAAGTCAAAGAAAGGTTGGGAATTCAATGAATAAATATGTGAAAGAATTTTTCTGTCGGGGCATGATGTTCGCAGGGTTTGGCCCCATTATTGCCGGTATTGTATACTTAGTATTGTCCTATACTCTGGAAGGGTTTGCGCTGAGCGGGTTGGAAGTGTTTACGGCCATTGTGTCGACCTATCTGCTGGCTTTTGTGCATGCGGGGGTATCGGTGTTTAATCAGATTGAACATTGGCCGCTGGGTAAATCGCTGCTGTGCCATTTTGCGGTATTGTATGTGGCCTACGTCAGTTGTTATCTGATCAACGCTTGGATTCCGTTTCATATGTCGGTATTACTTATCTTTACGGGCATTTTTGTGCTGGGGTATTTTGTGGTGTGGAGCATTGTCTATTTGGCGGTGCGGTCAACCGGTAAAAAATTCAATCAAAAGTTGCAGTAAAACGGCAAAAAAGCGGCATGATAATCATGTCGCTTTTTTATGGGTCATTGACAAAAAGCAACACAGTTTTTATAATTGGAATAGATTTTAAGATGGTCAGGAGCCGAACATGATCGCTTTTTCACCCATTACACCAAAAAACAAAAAGGACTACCAAGTCTATTTAATGGATGGCCGCGAGCGCGGCTGTGGGTATAGTTTTGCCAACCTCTATTTATGGGGGCGGCAGAGTGCCGCTGTTGTAGCGGGGCATCTGGTTGTTTTTTCGCAGTTTAATCGCCGCAGCGTGTATCCCTTTCCTGCTGGGCAGGGCGAGAAAAGAGCGGTGCTTGATGCCGTCATCGCCGACGCCAAAGAGCGCGGTATCGCTTGTCGTCTGGTGGGATTGTGTCAGCAGGATCGGCAGGAATTGGAAGAGTTGTACCCCGGTCGTTTTCGGTTCCATTGTGATCGCGATGCCTATGATTATGTGTATGATATTGATGATTTGGCCGACTTGAAAGGGCGCAAATATCATCAGAAACGCAATCATTATCATCGGTTTGCGGCGGCTTGCCCCGATTTTACGGTGGAGCCGTTGGGAGCTCACAATCTGGATAAGGCACGCGGCATGATTGAGCAATGGTATGCCGATCGTTTGGCCGAGAACCCCGAAAGCGATTTCCATATGGAGCGCGTTGCGCTGGATAAGGCGTTGCGGCATTTTGATGAACTGGAGATGGAAGGATTGCTGTTGACTGACGGCGCGCGTGTTGTGGCCGTTACCCTGGGCAGTATCCTTTCGCCCGATACGCTGGACGTGCAGTTTGAGAAGGCGCGCTGGGACGTGGACGGGGCTTATGCAGCCATCAACTGTGAATTTGCCAAGTATATCCGCGCCAAGCATCCGCAGATCCGTTTTCTCAATCGGGAAGAGGATTTGGGGCTGGAGGGATTGCGCAAAGCAAAATTGAGTTACAATCCGCATCACATGGTGGAAAAGCAATGGGCTTGCCTATTGGAGGACTGCTATGAATATTGAGCGGCGTCGCTTATGGCAGGAGGCGGTTGGCGATACCGATGCTTTTTTGGATGGGGTTGCGGCAAC
>CALBKB010000108.1 GCA_937892635.1 uncultured Clostridia bacterium | reverse complement strand
CCTCGACCTGCTGGCCGAAGATGTTCTCGCGGCCCTGTGCAGATCACTCATCAACATGTTCTGCCATGACCGAAGAGGGGGTGATGGGATAAATGCCGGCTACGTCGGTAAAGGCGTAGGCTACATGAGCGGCAGCATTGTTACCATCCATGGTTTTCATTGTTCTTGCCATTGGAAATCCTCCTATGTAGAAAAATATTATGACATAATCGTACATTATAGATTTTACCACTGTTTGCGTTCATATGCAATGCTTTTATCAAAAAAATATCCCTTGTATTTATAAGAAAAAAATTATATAATAAATATATCTGTGAAGAAAAGGAAATGGATATGGCTAAAAAGAAAGAATACGGCAACGAAAGCATATCAATGCTCAAGGACGAGGAACGCGTCCGTAAGCGCCCGGGTGTTATGTTCGGATCGGACGGTTTGGAAGGCTGCCAACACGCCGCCTTTGAGATTTTGTCCAACTCCATCGACGAAGCCCGCGAAGGGCATGGCGACCGCATCGTTCTCTCCTATTATAAGGACCATTCCATCGAGATCGAGGATTTCGGCCGCGGCTGTCCCGTTGATTTCAACGAAAAGGAAAAGCGATACAATTGGGAGCTGGTCTATTGCGAGCTCTATGCCGGCGGTAAGTACGATACCGCTTCGGGCGAAAACTACGAGTATTCCCTCGGCCTCAACGGTCTGGGCGCTTGTGCCACCCAATATGCCAGTGAATATATGGACGTCACCGTTCACCGTGACGGCTTTGAGTACCGCTTGCACTTTGAAGCCGGTAAAAACATCGGCGGCCTGATCAAAGAGCCCAAGCGCTATCGTTCAACCGGCACCAAGACCCGTTTTAAGCCCGATAATAAGGTCTTCACCGATATCGTCATTCCCCGCACCTTCTTTGAGGAGACGATGCGGCGGCAGGCCGTTACCAACGCCGGTGTGCATTTTGTGTTGCGTTGGCAGGAAGAGAACGGTTCGTTTTCCGAGCAGGAATTTTGCTACCCTAACGGCCCTGTTGATTATATGACGGAGTTTTTGGGTGATGCGAATATTACCGAAGTCCAGAACTTCACCGCCGAACGCGTTGGCCGCGATCGGGAGGACAAGCCCGAATATAAATTAAAGATACAGGTCGTGTTTGCTTTCTCGGCCTTGAAACAGAAGCTGGAATATTATCACAACAGCTCGTACCTCGAACACGGCGGCGCGCCCGATAAGGCCGTGCAGAGCGCCTTTGTTTCAGCCATTAACGCCTATCTCAAACAGCAGGGTAAATATAATAAGAACGAAAGCCAGATCAAGTTTGTCGACGTGCAGGATTGCTTGGCCCTCGTTTCCAACTGTTTCTCGACCTTGACCTCTTATGAAAACCAAACCAAAAAAGCCATTAACAATAAGTTTATCCAAGAGGCCATGACCGAGTATCTCAAATCGGCTCTGCAAATTTATTTTGTGGAAAATAAGGCGCAGGCTGACCGTATTGCCGATCAGGTATTGCTCAACAAGCGTTCCCGCGAAAAGGCCGACCATGCCCGTACCGACTATAAGAAAAAGGTGCAGGGCACGGTGGATATGACCAACCGTATTGCCAAGTTTGTGGATTGTGCATCCAAGAAGGCGGAAGAACGCGAGCTGTATATTGTGGAGGGCGATTCGGCACTCGGTTCCTGTAAGCAGGGAAGAGATGCCCGTTTTCAGGCCATTATGCCGGTGCGCGGTAAGATTCTCAACTGCTTAAAGACCGATCTGGATAAGATTTTCAAAAGCGAGATCATTACCGACCTGATCAAAGTCATGGGCTGCGGCGTTGAGATTAAGGGTAAGGCCGGTAAGGATATGTCCTTGTTTGACTTAAATGCTCTACGCTATAAGCGTATTATCATCTGTACCGACGCCGATGTCGACGGCTATCAGATCCGCACCCTGATCTTGACTATGATCTATCGTCTGATGCCCACCCTCATTCAAGAGGGATATGTCTATATCGCCGAAACGCCGCTGTATGAGATTACTTGCGGCAAGGAAACCTATTTTGCCTTCGACGATAAGGCCAAGGCTGATCTGTTGCAAAAACTTGACGGCAAAAAGGTCAAGATCCAGCGCTCCAAAGGTCTGGGTGAGAACGAGCCCGATATGATGTGGCGCACGACCATGAACCCTGAAACCCGCCGCCTGATCCGTGTTACGCCGGCTGATGCCGTGGAAACGGCACGTATGTTTGACGTGTTGCTGGGCGACGACTTGGCGGGACGTAAGGACTATATTAAAGAATACGGATCGCACTATGTCGATTTGGCCGATCTATCGTAAAGGAGGGTATGGATGGAACATCAATATTTAGAACAGAGAATCACCGATACCCTGCGCGAGAACTATATGCCCTACGCCATGAGCGTTATCATTTCCCGCGCCATCCCCGAGATCGACGGTTTTAAGCCTTCCCATCGTAAATTGCTCTATACCATGTACAAGATGGGCCTTCTCAAAGGCGAGCTGACCAAGTCAGCCAATGTTGTGGGACAGACGATGAAACTCAACCCCCATGGCGATCAAGCCATCTACGATACGTTGGTGCGTCTTTCACGCGGTCACGAAGCCTTGCTCTATCCCTTCATTGAATCCAAAGGTAACTTCGGTAAGCACTATTCGCGGGATATGGCCTATGCGGCCTCCCGTTACACCGAGTGTAAACTCGATCCTTTCTGTGCCGAGTTGTTCGCCGATATGGATAAGGATACCGTCGATTTTGTCGATAGCTACGATGGGCAGATGCAGGAGCCGACCCTTTTCCCGACGACCTTTCCCAACGTCTTGGTCAACGCCAATATGGGTATCGCCGTCGGCATGGCCAGTAATATCTGCTCCTTTAACCTAGCAGAGGTCTGTCGCACCACCGCGGCGCTCATCGAAAACCCTGAGCACGATATCATGACCACTCTCTTGGCGCCTGATTTTTCAACGGGCGGTCAAATCATTCTCTCGCATGAACAGATGCGCAGCATCTACGATACGGGACGCGGCTCCTTTAAGATCCGTGCCAAGTATACCTTTGATAAAAAGCGCGGCGTCATCGAGATTACCGAGATTCCGTATACCACCTCGGTCGAGCTGATTATGGATAAAGTTGCAGAGCTTTACAAGGCAGGTAAGCTCAAAGAGATCTCGGATATTAAGGATTTGACCGATAAAAACGGATTGAAGATCCAAATTGAACTGCGCCGCGGCACCGACCCCGATCAGTTGATGACCAAACTCTATAAACTGACGCCGTTGGAGGACAGTTTCGGTTGTAATTTTAATATCCTTATTGCCGGTATGCCCCGTGTCATGGGCGTACGCGAAATTCTGGATGAGTGGACAGCCTATCGCACCGAGTGCGTGAAGCGTCGGCTTTATTTTGATATGAATGCCAAGAAGGATCGCCTGCATCTGTTGGAAGCGATGAAGAAGATCCTGCTTGATATTGATCAGGTAATCCGCATTATTCGCCAGACCGAGTCGGAGGGTGAGGTTATTCCCAATTTGATGATCGAATTTGGGATTGACAAGGTTCAGGCTGAGTTTATTGCCGAGATTAAATTGCGGCACCTTAACCGCGAATATATTCTCAACAAACTCCAAGAGGTCGAGTCCCTGCAAAAGGAGATCGCCGAGATTGAAGGGCTATTGGCGAGCAAGGCCAAGTTCCGCCGCATGCTTGTCAAGGACCTCAACCGTATCGCCGATAAGTACGGACGTCCCCGTCGTTCGACCATCGTGTTTGAAGATGAAATCGAGCAATACGTGGAAACCAAAGAGATTGAGGATTATCCCGTCACACTCTTTTTCAGTAAGGAAGGGTATTTCAAGAAGATCACGCCCCTGTCCTTGCGTATGGGCGGTGAGCAGAAATTTAAGGAAGGCGATAGCCTAGCCCGTTCGCTCAAAGCTTCCAATAAAGCTGACCTGATCGTCTTTACCGATAAGTGCCAAGCCTATAAGGCTCACGTTTATGATTTTAACGATAGTAAGGCCAGCGTGTTGGGTGACTATCTGCCCGGTGTGCTGGGTATGGAGCCCGACGAAAAGGTGGTCTATACGGCCGTTACCTATGATTATTCGGAGAAGTTGATCATCTTCTATGAAGGTGGGCGAGCTGTTAAGACGGATCTAATCTCCTTTGCCACCAAGACCAACCGCAAGAAGCTGCTCAAAGCCTATTGTGACAAGTTGAACCCCATCGCCTTCTTTACGCCCAAGACAGACGCTGAGTATTTGGTTATCACCGATGCCGATCGCGGCATTGTCATTAACACGGCGCTCATGCCCTATAAACAGTCGCGTTCTTCTCAGGGTACCAACGTTATCACGCTGGGCAAGAAGCAGGCGATTGTGGCAGTAGAAGAGTATGAAAAGGGTAGGCTCAACAAAGAGCATCTGTACCGTTCAAAAACATTACCTGTTGCTCCTAAGTTATTAGGTGAAAATGATATGGCGCAACAACTGAAAATCGAACTTTAAAATTACCCGCAAAGAAAGGAATTATGATTATGGGAAAAGGTGCAAGAAGCCGCGTCAATTACGCGGAAAAGAAAGCGGCCGTACTCGAGCGTGAGCAGGGCAAGAAAAAACAGCAAAAGCGTAACACGATTATCACGCTGGCGATCGTCGCTGTTTTGCTGGTCGGCATCGTAGCGATGGCTGCGGTGGGTGCTTACCGTCGCTCAGGTGCCGAGCAGCGTGCGCAAATTGTTATGAAAACCGATAATTTTGAGATCAACGGTAGTATGATGAGCTATCTCATTTTCAGTCAGTATTCCAATTATCTCAATAC
>CALBKB010000107.1 GCA_937892635.1 uncultured Clostridia bacterium | reverse complement strand
CGGTATTCCACCAATCCCTATAACATCAACCGTATGACCATGGCGGCCGGTCTGGGGCAGTTGGCGGACGAGGCGGAGACCCAGCGCAACTGTCAAGCGGTGATGGCCAACCGTGCCTACACCACCGAAAAACTGCAAGCGATGGGCTTTACCGTATTGCCGTCGGCGGCCAACTTCGTGTTCGCCACCCACCCGGCCATCCGCGGCAAAGACCTGTATCTGCGGCTGAAAGAGCGGGGCATTCTGGTGCGCCACTTCGATACGGCACGCCTGACCGATTACAACCGCATCACCATCGGCAGTCGGGCGCAAATGGACGCCCTGCTGGATGCCGTGAGCGTAATTTTGGAGGGATGACCCTATGAGAACAGCCACCATCGCCCGTAAAACGGCCGAAACGGATATAAACCTGACCCTCAATCTGGACGGCGAGGGCAAATCCACCATTGACAGCGGTTGTGGGTTTTTGGACCATATGCTGACCCTGTTCGCCAAGCACGGCGGCTTTGACCTGACTCTCACCTGTATGGGCGACACCTACGTGGACGACCACCACACGGTAGAGGACATCGGCATCGCCCTGGGCACCGCCTTTGCGGATGCGCTGGGGGATAAAAAAGGCATCGTCCGTTACGGCAGTTGCGTATTGCCTATGGATGAGAGCCTGATTTTATCCGCCGTAGACCTGTCGGGACGGGATTTCCTGGGTTATGAACTGCCCATCCCCGACGAAAAGGTGGATATCCGCGACGGGTTGAGTCTGGACCTGCCCATCCCCACCAAGCAGGTGGGCAGTTTCGACACCGAATTGGTGCAGGAATTCTTCTACGGCTTTGTCCGCAATGCGGGGGCCACCCTGCACGTCCGTCTGCTGACGGGGCAGAATTCCCACCACATCATCGAGGGCGCCTTTAAGTCGGTGGCCCGCAGTCTGCGGGACGCGGTGGCCATTGACCCCCGCTTTGCCGACGCCATCCCCTCCACCAAGGGGGTGCTCCAATGATCGCCATCATCGACTACGGCATGGGCAAT
>CALBKB010000106.1 GCA_937892635.1 uncultured Clostridia bacterium | reverse complement strand
CATCGTGATCTTAACGGTATTGGCCAATTTATCCACGCCGGCCTGTAACGCCTTGCGTGCTTCTTCGCCGTAAATAATCTGTTTTGCCATGGTTTGCTTCCTCCTTATTCCACAATGGCGAGAATGTCGCTCTGTCTGACAATAATATATTCCTCACCGTCGAGCTTAATCTCGGTGCCCGAATATTTGCTGGTAATGACCTTCTGGCCCACCGAAACACTCATCGTAACCTCGTTGCCGTCAACCATACCACCGGGGCCAACTTCAACAATTTCAGCCACCTGAGGCTTCTCTTTGGCCGACGCTGTCAGAATAATGCCGCTCTTGGTCGTTTCTTCGGTTTCCACCATTTTGACAACAACGCGGTCAAGTAAGGGTTTGAGTTTCATACAATATGCCTCCTAAAAAACATTTTATCATAAAAAATCGGTAGATTTTAGCACTCAAAGAGGTTTAGTGCTAAAACCTACCAATGTTATAGCAAAATTTGGGCCTTTTGTCAAGGTTATCCATGCAAATTTTAGAAACAATTTTTCATTCAATCCCTTTGAGTGCTAAGCGGCAGAACCACCTTCAATGCATTGGGGAGAAGTTCTATTTCTGCCCTTTCGGTCATCTCCACTTCCCCGTCAAACGAGATGGCAAAAGGGGTGTCCGAAAGAATGCACACACGCTTACCGCGACTCTTGGTCATCAGATGGCGCAACGGTTCATGATTTCCCGTCTTGTACTTGCTGACAAAGCCGGTTATCTGTAACCGTGACATGTTTTTAACGGTAACCACGTCAATCAATCCGTCATCGATATTGGCATCCGGTGCTGCCAAAAAGCCACCACCGTACACACGCCCGTTGGCCGCTACCGCCAATAAGGCCGGACCGTTGTGGATCTCTTCTCCATCCACCGTCACCGTCATACGCGAACCCAATTTCTGTATAAAGGTGTAAAACAATGCTATGTAATAGGCCAAATTTCCGGTAAAAAACCGCTTAAATTTGGCTACATTTCCGGCAACCATCGCATCAAAACCACAGTTGATGATATTCATAGATATCCGATCGCCACACTTGAGTAGGTCAATGGATCGCGACCGGCCACCGACCAGCGCCTTTATATCGGTAAAATCGCAATCGGGAAAGGACTTAACAAAATCATTGCCCGTACCATTGGGGAACGGCGCAATCTCAATATTGGATGCCGCATAACACCCGGATACCGTTTCATGCAGCGTGCCGTCACCACCGATGCAATACAAACGCGTCGGTTGGCCCGATTGTGCTGCCTGCGCCGCAATCTCGGTCGCATGATCGGGATATTCGGTTAAGCGTATCTCATACGGCTCATCCCTATCGGAAAAAATCGCATGAATATCGGCAATAATCTCTTGAGCGTTTCTTTTTTTTCCGGCAACCGGATTAATAATGAAAAGATGCTTCATGTCCGTTTATACTTCCTTATAAAAAGACGGGCCGGAAGGGCTCCGGCCCGATACTTATTTGAGGACGATCGTATCTCCGATCTGGCTTGCCTGACGTTTTTCCCGATCACGCAAGATCTCAGGCTCAGTCTGCTCTTTTACGCAGTCTTCGGTAATGATAACCTTGTAGATCTCATCATCGCCGGGAATCTCATACATAAGCTTACCCATGATGCGCTCCATAATGCCGCGCAGACCGCGTGCACCGGTATTGCGCTCAGCCGCCTTAGCGGCAATCGCGCGTAACGCCCCATCGGTAAATTCCAGCGATACGCCATCTAACCCCAGCAGTTCTTTATATTGCTTGGTCAGGGCATTTTTCGGCTCGGACAAAATGCGCACAAACGCCTCTTCATCCAGAGCATCCAACGCCACGATAACGGGCATGCGTCCCACCAATTCGGGAATCAAGCCAAACTTAACCAAATCATACGGCTCTGCCAGCTTCAAATAGCCCTCTTTTATCTTTTCTTTACGAGAGCGAACATCGGCCCCAAAGCCAAGCGACACCTTCTCGGTACGCTTTTCAATCACCTTATCCAGGCCGTCAAAAGCACCACCACAAATAAAGAGAATATTGCGCGTATCAATCTGGATCAACTCTTGATGCGGATGCTTGCGCCCACCCTGCGGCGGTACACTGGCAACCGTACCTTCCAAAATCTTCAGCAAGGCCTGCTGCACGCCCTCACCCGACACATCGCGGGTAATCGACGGATTTTCGCTCTTGCGGGCGATCTTGTCGATCTCATCAATATAAATGATGCCGTTTTCAGCCAAACTGATATCATAATCAGCCGCCTGAATCAAACGCAATAAGATATTTTCCACATCTTCGCCGACATAGCCGGCCTCGGTTAATGTGGTAGCATCGGCAATGGCAAAGGGAACGCCCAACGCCTTGGCCAGCGTCTCCGCCAACAAGGTCTTGCCGCAACCAGTCGGTCCGAGAAACAGCACGTTGCTCTTTTGCAACTGAACATCCGGATCTTGCTGTATCCCGATAATGCGCTTGTAATGATTGTATACAGCCACCGCCAGCGCAATTTTGGCATCATCCTGCCCAATCACGTGCTCATCCAACATGGCTTTGAGCGCCTTGGGCTTGAG
>CALBKB010000105.1 GCA_937892635.1 uncultured Clostridia bacterium | reverse complement strand
GCCGCCCAGACCCTCCTGAATGAGTTGCTTCAAGCTCCAGCCGGCGCAGTAGCCGGTGAGCATGGACAAGTCGTGGATATGGATATCGCCGTTGCGGTGGGCGTTGGCGATTTCGCTGTCGTAGATTTCGGTGAGCCAATAGTTGGCGGTAACGGCGCCCGAGTTAGAGAGGATCAGTCCGCCGACCGAGTAGGTGACGGTGGAGTTCTCCTTGACGCGCCAGTCGGTGACCTTTACATAGCTATCGACCACCTGCTTATAGTCGAGGATGGTGGATTTCATGTTGCGGATCTTCTCGCGCTGTTTACGGTACAAGATGTAGCACTTGGCCACATCGGCATAGCCGGCGGCGATGAGGACCGATTCGACCGAGTCCTGAATGTCCTCTACCGAGATCATGCCGTCCACGATCTTAGGCTCATAATCGGCGGTAACCTTAAGAGCCAGCAGATCGATGATGTCCTGGGTATACTGTTTGCCTTGCGCCTCGAAGGCTTTGCCGATCGCGGCGCTGATTTTGGAGATGTTGAAGTCGACCACTTGGCCGTCGCGTTTGGTAACCTGATACATAGTTACACTCCTCTAATTCCTATATTTTTTACGTAGGGCTTTGCCACCGCGGCAAACCGACGCATCTCCTCGGGGGAGAAGGCCTCCCATCCCGAATGGCCCTGATCTCCGGGATCGACATATTGTTGAAGGAAATACTGCTTGGCACCCGCAATGAGTTTAGCGGCGTCTTCGATGTCCGACTCGGTGTGAATGCCCTTGACCACGGTGGTGCGAAACTCGTATTCGATCCCGCCGTCCATCAAAAGCGCTATGCTTTTTCGGATCGGCTGCATATCCACCGTGCTCAACCCGCAGGCTTTGGCGTACCCTTGCGGCGAGGACTTAATATCCATGGCCACATAATCGACCAGTTTGCGTTCCAATAGGGAAGCGAGGCGATCGGGGGAAAAGCCGTTGGTGTCGAGCTTGATCGCAAAACCAAGTTGGCGAACTTTGACAAGAAAGTCGGCCAAGTCGGGGTTGAGCAAAGGTTCGCCGCCGGTGAGACAAACACCGTCGAGAAGCCCCTGCCGTTTGTTCAGAAATTGAAGAACCTCTTCCTCGTCGTGCGGCTGCCCCGGATCACCGAAGGCCAACGCCGCGTTGTGACAGAAGGGGCAACGCAACTGACAGCCGGCCGTGAAAATGGTGCAGGCCGTTTTGCCCGGAAAATCAAGCAAAGTCAGTTTTTGCAAGCCGTAGATCTTCATGTTTCCGCCTTTCGTCTTGGTTTTTGCAGGTTTTCCTAAAATACAAGATGTTGACTAGATTATATCAAAGCAACACTATATCTGTCAATATATAGATTTCAAATTGGGCATACAAATTATCGCGCAAAACCAAGTCCGATTTTGTGCATTGTGCCGAAAAGGCAGGAATCCTTATCCGATTCCTGCCTTTATTTTCCTTATTATATGATGTATGACATAGGCCAACAGCACGGAGGATACCATGACAGCCCCTACCAATAGCGTACCACCCAGGATCCGGCGTAGCAACAAAAGAAGGAGTCCATGTACCAGATATAGCTCGTAGCTGATCTCACCGACAAAGGACAGCACCGGACTGCGCAGGGACAGCGGCCATGGGATCGATCTGCCCCCAGCACCCCACGCCAGACCCAGCGCAAAGGCCGGGCCGGAGGCATACCAATAATCACCCCAACCGACGGTGCGGCATAGCGGGATCCAAGCCAGCATGACCGCCGACAACACCGCCACCATCCAGCCCGGCCGCCGCACCGTTTTTGCCGCCAGCCAAAAAAGCAGATAGCATCCGGCCAAAAAGAAGACATACCAGCCGTTGCTGACGATCGGATCGCCGTACACATAGGCGTTTTTCAGATCGTCCAGTCCAAACCATTGTCCACGGTATAGCGGCCAGGCGAGAAGACTCAGCAGC
>CALBKB010000104.1 GCA_937892635.1 uncultured Clostridia bacterium | reverse complement strand
GATCACCAACCCGATCAGCAGCGCAAAAAAGGTGATCTTTAAGGTGGCGCCCAATCCCTTGAGCAGGGAACGCCAACGCTCGGAAGCGATAAAGTTCATATGAAAATCAGCGGCAAAGTCGGCCCACCAAGCGGCAAACCAAGCCACCATGCTTTCCCAAAAGCCCATACTGTTTCCTTTCCTAAACGGCGAAAAAGTAGGGTGCCTCAAAGGCACCCCACCTTTTTGGTTGTTTCTTATTCGGCCTTGATGTACTTGCCGATGATGGTAGCCAGCGAACCGTCAGCCTTCATCTCAGCCAGAGCGGCATTGATCTTGGTCAGCAGTTCCACATCTTCCTTGTTGATGGCGATAGCATAATCTTCAACCGCCCACTCGGCATCCAGGATCGACAGACCCTTGCCTTCATTTGCCGCCACAAAGGACTTGGCCGGCTCTTTATCAATGATAACGGCATCCACCTGACCGTTGATCAGCGCGCTGACCGCATCGGCACCGTTGGCATAGGCGGTAACGTGATCTTCGCCGTAGCCGCCGGCTTCTACCGTATCACCGGCATAGATGTGTCCGGTCGTATCCTGCTGAACACCGATCATGATGTCGTCGCCGGCCAGATCGTCCAGAGAAGCAACCTTGCCGCCCTCTTTCACGATAACGACCTGCACGCCGGTAGCATAAGACTCGGAGAAGTTAACCTTCTCTTTGCGCTCATCGGTTACCGTCATGCCGGCTACACCGATATCAAACTTCTTGGTCTGAACGCCGCCGACGATGGTGCCGAACTCCACGTTCTCAATGACCAGCTCCATGTCCAGCTTATCCGCCAGCATCTGAGCCATCTCAATGTCAATGCCCTTGTACTCTTCTCCTTCCATATATTCATAGGGAGGGAAGTTGGCGTTGGTTGCCATTACCAACTGTTCTTTGTCCGTATCGGCAGCGCCGCCGCATCCGACGACCGTCAGCAGCATCATCGCCGCCAAAATCATTGCGAGAATCTTTTTCATGATGTTTTACTCCTTTAATTTGTATTGGTAAACGAATTATAGTACGCTTTATGCACAATGTCAAGACTTTATTCAATAAAAACTAAAAAATATTCAAAAATTTTTTCATTTATGCGAATATTTATTCATTTTGAATAGAAAAACGGAGAAGCGCGGTGGCTTCTCCGTATTTTTATTTGCCGTTGAGACACTCTTTGCAGATGCCGCGTGCCATCAGTTCGCGATCCATGACCTCGATGCCGGTCTGTTGGCGGATCATATCGTCCAGCCAGCCGAAGAGGGGCAGCTCGACGTCACACAGCTTGCCGCAGTTGGTGCAGATAACGTGGGAATGGCGAGGCTTATAGCCTTCAAAGTATTCCTTCCCGTCCACGTACAGCATAGACAGCATATCGTGCTCTACCATGGTGTTGAGGTTGCGATAAACGGTACCCAAGCTGATATTGGGCATGGTCTTGCGAACCTCTTGGTAGATCTCGTTGGCGGTCAAATGTCCATCGTACTCCGAGACGGTGCGCCGTATTAATTCTCTTTGTCTTGAATAGTTCATAATATTGCTCCTTATGGTATTGCGGCGCCTCTTGCGCATAAGGGGTCGTGCGTCGTTTATTATATAACTATTCGAGGGGGTATGTCAACCATAAAAATCAATATTTTAGTCGATTATTGATAGTTTTTATCGTTTTTTCTGCAATTTTACAGATTTTTCGGTCGTAAGTATACAGACCGTTTAACTCATCCTCCACGTCCGTCAACTGCGTGTATACCGCCGCCGACAACCCCTTCTTCATCTGAGGGAGGATCTGTTCCTCATACAATTTGGCATAGGCGGCCGTCAATTCTTCCTTATTCTTATAACCGCGATAGCCAAAGCCGCGGCCGCCCCACGTGTGTCCCTCGACGGCCAAGGCGTATCCGCCAAACTCGGTAACGGCGCTGACGCGGTCGTCCTGCTTGATGGCCACCTTGGTAAAATAGATGTGGCGGCTGTTAAGGTCGCCCGCCTTTTGGTCAAACCAACCGCTGGCATGGTCGATGGGGCGGGTGCCGTCGGCCTTGCGAAGAAGTCCGGTCATGCGCGCCGCATCAAACTGCCCCCAGCCCTCATTAAAGGGTACCCACAACACCACGCTCGGACTATTATAGAGCAGATCCACCAGTTCCAGCATCTCCTGCTCGGCAAAGGCGCGTCCGCGGGCATCGGTACGCCCAAAGAAGGAATAATTCCTATCTTTTTTATGGCGAAAGCCGAGCGTGGGGAAGAGGGCGTATTGGATGGCGTCGACGGGTTTGGTACAGCCGCAGGGCATATCCTGCCACACCATCAGCCCCAGCCGATCGCAATGGTAATACCAGCGCAACGGCTCAACCTTGATATGCTTGCGCAGCATATTAAAGCCGAGGTTTTTGACGTTGGTCAGCTCTTCGACGATGGCCTGCTCAGAGGGCGGCGTATACAGCCCGTCGGGCCAATAGCCCTGATCGAGCAATCCGTTATGAAAGAGGGGGCGATCGTTGAGAAAGAGACGGGGGATGCCGAGATTATCCTTAGCCACGTAGGTTTTGCGCATGCCGAAATAACTTTCAACACGATCAAACTCGCCCGACAGGCGCAGGGTATACAAGAAGGGCTGCTCGGGGCTCCAGGGCTTGGCATCGGGAATGTCGAGGACGGTACTGCCGATAGCGGCGCCCTGCGCAACCACCTGCTCTCCGTCGAGAACCTCGACATAGACGGGACTGCCCAGTGAGGTGGTCACATCGACACGCACGGCCGAGATATCGTACAGCGGCGTGATGCGCAACGCTTGGATATAGTCGGTGGGCACGCTTTCGCACCAGACGGTACCCCAGATGCCCGATTGGGGCGTATACCATATGCCGCCCCGTTTATGGCGCTGCTTGCCGGTTGAATAAAAGGAGGTATCGGCGTAGTCGCGTACCTGCACCAGCAATTCGTTTTCTTCTTGGAGGGCATCGGTCACGTCCAGCCAAAAGGGAAGATATCCACCCTCGTGCGAACCGACCGCCTGACCGTTGAGGTAGACGGTACAGCATTGGTCGACAGCGCCGAAATGCACAAGCAGCCGATCCTTCATAAAGGAATCGGGCAGGACGAAGCGACTGTGATACCACAATGTCTGATGGGGTTGGAGAATACGGTTCACTCCCGAAAGGGGTGCTTCGGGAGAAAAGGGGACGAGGATGGTGCCGTCATAGTAGTTGGGGCGCTCCCCGTCGGTAATGGCATAGTCCCAAGTTCCGTTTAAGCACAAAAAACTGTCGCGGCGCAGCTGCGGGCGCGGATATTCGGCCAGCGGCACGTCGTCGGGGGTATAGGCGGTATACAGCTTATTTTCCGTCATGGCGGTTGTTCCTCCTGAGAATAAAGAAGACGGGCACGATCAGCACCAGCATACAGGCGGCAGCCGTCAGAAAGATGGACGGCGTGGGCACCTGCTTGACCACGCCCAGTTCGGTATAGGTCTGTCCGCTGCCGGCGATGACGGCGGCGCCGATATAGGGTCCGGTCACCATGGGAATGAGCACGTAAAAGATCATGCGAATCCCTTGGAACATGCCCGCCTTGCCTGTGGGTGTGGCATCACGCACGATGGCGTTGCCGGCTGCCGTCACGGCCAGATAGCCCGACATCATAACGATGCCGGCCGCCACGACGGCCCAAAAGGCGCGGGTGACATACATCAGCAACAACCCCAGCGTAAGCACGGCGGCGGCACCGATAAAGAAGGGCATACGTCCCACCTTTTCCATAAATCGGCCCGCCAGCACGCTGATAAGGCTGGCTATGATCAGCACGATACCCAGCGCCAAAGCATAGTTATCAAAATTCAAATACTTTTGCATGTAAATAATTAAATAGGGATAATGCACCTGCATGGCAATCGAAAAGACGGCAAAGGCCGCCAGCGCCAGATACAGGTCAACGTTCTCTTTCATGACCGAGGGACGGAAGCCGTAAAAGAGGTCGGAAAAATAGGAACTATTCTTATTTGGGGTTGCCTGCGGTTCGCGGATGAGGAAGAAGCCGAGGATACCGGCCAAGAGGGTAAGAACGCCGAAGATGAGGAAGAATTCCTTCCATTGGCCGTTAACGGTCATGGCGTCGAAGCCGCCGAAGACGATGAGCATAGACAGCAGGGGCAGGATAGAGAGCACGCCCTCGGTCTTGCCGCGCTGGGCGGGTGTAATACGATCGGTGATGTAGGCGTTGAGGGCTGCGTCGTTGGCGGTAGAACCGAAGAAGGTCATGATGCAATCCAGGATAATGACCAGCACCGAGCCGACCAGTCCCACCGAAGCGGCAGGCAGAATCGCCGACAAATTTTCCACCGACAAAAAGGCAAAGGCGCAGACGGTCAAGCCCCATAAGACGTAACCGGCACAGATAAACGGCTTGCGGCGGCCGACGCGATCGGAGAGGGCGCCCATGAGCAGGGTAGTAACGGTGGCGGTGGCGGCGGAGGCGGCGACCATTGTGGCGATCCATTCGGAGGATGCGCCAAAGACGTTGTAGACAAAGACGTTGAAATACATGTTTTCGAGCGTCCAAGCCAGCTGGCCGATCAGGCCGAAGAGGATCAGAATGGTCCACATTCTGCCCCCGATCTTTTCTTTTTGCATAATCGTACTTCTCCTTGATTGATAACAGCGGGTATCTAGTTCTATTGTTTCAAATTTGGCGGCATTTGTCAAGATAAAAGAAGGCCGGTGCCGTAATTACGGCACCAACCTTTTGGTGTTGCCTCAGCTGAATTTAGGAGGCGTAACCTCGTTACCGGCGAAGGCGTTAGGGCCCGGGTCGGAGAGGGAAAAATACATTTTAGCCGCCTTGGTCGTGCCGAAATCCTGATTGGATCCGCTATTTTGCACGGCGTTGAAGGCGTCGCGGAACATCTGGTTGTGCGCCTCTTCGCGGTTGAGCAGAAAATCAATGGTTTCCCGCACCTTTTTGTCTTGGATCTGGCGATACAGATATTCGTAGGTGACCTTGGCGCGCTGTTCGGATGCGATATTGGCCAACAGGTCAGCGCACAGATCGCCGGTCACGGTGACGTAATCGGCCGTCCAGGAATAGCCCGAGGCATTGGTCAGCCCGGGGTTGAGCCCCAGCACGACGTGCGCCTGAATGCTGCCGCCGTCAACAGCGCGGGCGTTGAGGTCGTGACCGTTGAGCATATTGATCGTCTGCGCCACCATTTCCATATGGCCCAGCTCCTCGGCAGCGATATCGAGAAACAGGTCCTTGATGGCAGGATCTTTGATGCGGAAGCTCTGGGACATATACTGCATGGCCGCCTTCATCTCGCCGTTACAGCCACCCAACTGCTCCTGCAACAATACGGCATAGTGGGGATTGGGTCCTTCCACCTCAACGGGGTGAAACAACATTTTTTCGTGCTTAAACATGCGCCGCCTCCTTACAGATCATCAGCATCCTGCACCGGCACATCGCCGTTGAGCGGGTTGCCCGTGTAACTGCCGAAGGGGTCGGTCTGAGGAGAGATAAAGGGATTTTGCAGATTGTTTTTGTCGGATTTTTGTGCTTTTTTGGCTCGCTTTTGTCTGTTTTCCATGGGAAAAACCTCCTTTTTCGCTCCTATTTTTCCCCGATTTTTCCTTGACATTCATCCATGGCGGTGGTACAATGACAATACTTGGTCTGTTAGCTCAGTTGGTAGAGCACATCGTTCACATCGATGGGGTCACAGGTTCGAGCCCTGTACAGACCACCAAATAAAAGACATCCCATTTAGGGATGTCTTTTTTATTTGTTATAGAGTTTGGTTTTGTCGTGATAGGGTTGGGGCTTATAGGTGACCGAGGAGATTTTGGCGCCGCTCACTCCGAATTTAGGATTGTAGCCGAAGAGATTGAGGTAGCGGTGCAGGTCGGGCAGCTCCTGCTCCATGGCGACGAGCACCTCTTTGAGGGCGAGGGTATCGTCGATGGCGCGGTGGGAGTTGACCACCTTGTCTTGCAGCTGATACTGCTCAATGGCACATTCGAGCTTGTGCGGGTAGTCGCGGCGATCCTTATAGATGGTCAGCGCGTCGAGCATGTCAATGCCGCGCAAGGCGGCGGCCAGCCCATGGCGCGCCAACGAATAATAGAGGAAACTCAGGTCGAAGTGGGCGTTATAGGCAACTACCAGGGCGCGCTCGCCGGCAAACATCTTGACAAACCGCCCCAGCACCTCGCCCTCGCTCCGGCCTTGGGTGCTGAGCATCCGATCGGTGATATGGGTCAGTTCGACGATTTTAGGGTCGAGCCGTTGTCCCTCGGGCAGGCGGATAAACTCATCCATCGAATCGGCAATTACCAATTCTCCCTCCTGTTTGACCAGCTTGAGGGCGGCCAGTTCGATGATCTGATCGGTTTTAAAATGAAGCCCCGTGGTTTCGGTGTCGAGCACAATCAGGCAGTCGTGTCGGTCAAAGAGCAGATCCAGCATCACAGCGCCTCAACGATGGCGTCACCCATGGCGGCACAGCCGACCTTGGTGGTGCCTTCCTGCCAAATATCGGCGGTGCGCAGCCCTTGGTCGAGCACGGCGTTGACGGCCGCCTCGATGGCGTCGGCCTCGTCGGCCATATCAAAGGAATAGCGCAACATCATAGCCGCCGACAAAATGGTGCCGATGGGGTTGGCCATATCCTGCCCTGCGATATCGGGCGCCGAACCGTGGATCGGCTCATACATGCCCAATGTGCCGCCCGAAAGGGAGGCCGAAGGCATCATGCCGATCGAGCCGGTGAGCATAGAGGCTTCGTCCGAGAGAATGTCGCCGAACATGTTTTCGGTGACGATGACATCAAACTGTGTGGGGTTCTTAATCAATTGCATGGCCGTATTGTCGACCAGAATATCCTGATAGATGACGTCGGGATACTCCTCGGCCAGACGGTGCATGATCTTGCGCCACAGGCGCGACGTGTCGAGCACGTTAGCTTTATCGACCGAATGGAGTTTGCCGCGGCGCTTTCTTGCCGTTTCGAAGGCAACGCGACCGATGCGCTCAATTTCATGCTCGCTGTAAGGCATGATATCGACGGCTACCAGTTCCCCGTTAACCGATTTGGTTTCCCGATCGCCGAAATAGACGCCGCCCGTCAGCTCGCGCACGATCAACAGGTCGATCCCATTGCCGACGATCTCCTTTTTCAGGGGAGAGGCTTCGGCCAACTGCGGAAAGAGCTTGGTCGGACGCAAATTAGCAAACAATCCTAATTCTTTGCGAACGGCAAGCAGGGCCTTTTCGGGGCGGATGGACGGATCGACGTTATCCCACTTGGGACCGCCGACGGCGCCCAGCAAAACGCTGTCCGATTCCTTGCAAATCTGCATGCCCTCATCGGTG
Source organism: uncultured Clostridia bacterium (assembly GCA_937892635.1). Classification (GTDB taxonomy): domain Bacteria; phylum Bacillota; class Clostridia; order Oscillospirales; family UMGS1783; genus CAKSHC01. Next base: position 543 of record CALBKB010000104.1, on the reverse strand, counting down.
ATGGGGACGCCGAATTTATCAATCGAACAGCCGCCGATATCGACGGTGCGATAGGCAAAATGATGACCGAATTTCTCGGCAACGGCCGAGAGCACCTTGACGGCCTCGTTAACGATTTCGGGACCGATACCGTCGCCGGGGAGAAGGGTGATAATCTTATTCATGGGCCGCCTCCTTCTTGGCGATCGAGGCGAGCAGACCGCCTGCCTGCATGATCTCCTGGATAAAGGGCGGGAAGGGCTGAGCCTGATAGGATTCCTTTTTGGTGTGATTGACAATGACGCCGGTGTCGAAGTTTACCTCCACATCATCGCCTGCCTCGATGCGAGCCGAGGCTTCCGGACATTCCAAGATAGCCAGGCCGATATTGATGGCGTTGCGATAGAAGATGCGGGCAAAGGTGGCGGCAATGACAACCGAGATGCCCGACTCCTTGATGGCGATGGGGGCGTGCTCACGCGAGGAGCCGCAACCGAAGTTGGCGCCGCCGACCATAATATCGCCCGGCTTGACCTTTTTTGTAAATTCGACGTCGATATCCTC
>CALBKB010000103.1 GCA_937892635.1 uncultured Clostridia bacterium | reverse complement strand
AGGTGCAGGTCCATGGTGTATTTTCTCGTGCCGATCGAGCCGATCAGCTCCATCAACCAAGGGCGGCGGTAATAGCCGTCAAAGGATACGACGTTGTTGACCCGCGCACCGCCCGTTGCCATGGCACAAATGAGAAAATCAATGAAATACATATGATTGCTCAGCAGGATATACGGCGGCTTGAGATCATCGACGTTGACCTTTTCGATCTTATAGTCCATGCCGATCAGACCGATCTTGGACAACAACCAGATCAGCCCCGTGATCCAACGCATCTGGCGCAAAGGATATTTGGCCAGCTTATAGCGTCTTTTATTCTTATAATTAACGGGGATATACATGCTCTCACTCCTCTGGGCTAATTGTAAACGATTTGTGAAGAAAAAGCAAGAACTTTCTTTTTTCGCGTACATATGATATACTACGACACAGGGAGCTGAAAATATGGATACGATTTTACTCATCGCAGGATGCCTGATAGGTGCGATTGCACTAACGGCATTTATCTGCTTTTTGATGGCCTTTTATGCGCCGCGGCGACGGGCGATTAAAGGCTTTGAACTGCCGCCTGGGCACATCTATCTGCCCTATCACGACACCATGAAGCGTTGGAACGACGAGGTCATGGCCTTAAACCATGAGGATATGTGGATCACCTCGCACGACGGTCTGAAACTGCACGGCAAATATTATGAATGTGCGCCGGGCGCGCCGATGGAATTGATGTTCCACGGCTATCGCGGCTCGGCCGAGCGCGACCTGTGCGGCGGCGTGCGGCGTGCCTTCGCGTTGGGGCGCAACGTGCTGCTGGTCGACCAGCGAGCCTGCGGACAAAGCCAAGGACGCATCATCACCTTCGGCATCCGCGAGCGGCGCGACTGCTTAAACTGGATTGCGTTTATCAACGAGCGTTTCGGCCCTTCTCAGAAGATCATTCTCACAGGCATTTCGATGGGCGCCGCCACCGTACTGTGCGCGGCGGGCGAAGATCTGCCCGAAAACGTGGTGGGCGTGCTGGCCGACTGTGGCTACACTTCGCCCAAGGCCGTCATCCGCAAGGTCATCACCCAAATGGGTCTGCCGGCCAATCTGCTGTATCCCTTTGTCAAGCTGGGTGCCCGCCTCTTCGGCGGCTTTTCGGTGGAGGAAACCTCGCCCATCGAGGCTGTCACCCGTTGCACCCGTCCCGTCATCTTCATTCACGGCGAAACGGATAACTATGTCCCCTGCTCGATGAGTCAGGAAAACTACGAGGCCTGCGCCTCGCCCAAGCGGCTGGTGACCATCCCTAACGCGGGGCACGGTATGGCTTATCTGGTCGATGAGGAGAAATATTTGCAGGTTTTATGCGAATTTTTCACGGAAAACGGCCTGAAAACGGAGATGTTATCATGAAGAAGATATTGTTTTTGTGCCACGGCAACATTTGTCGGTCGCCGATGGCCGAGTACGTATGCAAGCATTTGGCCAAGGGCATGGATGTACATATCGAGTCGATGGCCGTGTCGCGCGAGGAGATCGGCAACGGCATTTACCCGGCCGCCGCACGCACGCTGGATGCCCACGGCATCCCCTACGGCAAGCATCGCGCGCGGCAGATCACCCGTGCCGATTATGAAAATTTCGATTACGTGATCGTGATGGAGCGGTACAATTTGCCTCGGCTTATGAACGTGATCGAGCAGGACGATGCGCACAAGGTGTCGCGTCTGATGGATTTTACCGATACCCCCGGCGACATTGAAGATCCGTGGTATTCGGGCAATTTCGAAGGGGTTTATCAGCAGATCGTCAAGGGCTGCCAAGCTTTGTTGGAACAAATATGAAAAAAGCCACCCGATCGGGTGGCTTTTGTTATCGGTATTGGACCAGTTGGTCGAGGGCTTTGCGTTTTTTGGGGCGCGGCGTGTCGGCGGGATAGCCGAGGGTGATGACCAGGCGCACGGGAGCGTCCAATCCGCAAATCTCCCGAATTTTATTGTCGTCGAACCAGCCCAAGATGCAGCTGCCCAGCCCCAGCGTGGCGGTCTGCGCGGTGATATAGGCGGCAACGATGCCGATGTCGATGGAGCGGTAGTCGTTGCCCTTGACCTTGGCGCCCAGGGCGGCGGTGCGGTTGTAGGCGGCCTCGCTGATGACGATGCACACGGGAGCCTGGACGGCGAACTTGTTCATGCCGCCCATGCCCCGGGTCAGCAGAGCCACCTTCTTTGCCTTCTCCCCGGTGCAGACGGTGAGGGTATAGGGCTGACCGTTGCAGGC
>CALBKB010000102.1 GCA_937892635.1 uncultured Clostridia bacterium | reverse complement strand
CCGACGACCTCAACCTTTTCCTCGCAGGCGAACTGACCGGGCTGGGACAGATCCTTCTTGTGGGTGAGAGTTGCGCCTTCGCCGAACAGGATCTTGATGTGTTCTTCAGAAAGATGTACGTGACGTGCGCTGGTTTCAACTAATACCTTTGCCATTGGACTATTCCTCCATTATGTCATCCGCCGGGAAAACCGTCGGATTTTTTAGATTTTTATCGGTTTTATTATATCAGATTTTTCTTTCATTGGTTTTAAGAACTATGTCTGGTTTATTTCTCTGGGCTACGGCTTCTCCATCGCCGGCGAAGGTCTGCTGATGGCCATTCTGTACGGCAAGACCCTGACTGTAGGCACCCTGCTGTGCTGCATTCTGTTTGTAATTTACGGCCTCCGCCTGGGCGGTTATCTGGCGATCCGCGAGGTAAAGAGCGCCTCTTACAACAAAAACATGACCGGCGAGATCAAGACCGACGTACCTTTCGGTGTCAAGATCGCCATCTGGGTCACCTGCGCCGTGCTGTATGTGCTGCAGGTGCTGCCGGTGTTCTACCGCCTGCACAACGGCAGCGGCACCAACGCCTGGACCTGGATCGGCGCCGCCGTCATGCTGTTCGGCATCGTCTTCGAGTCGGCCGCCGACATCCAGAAGAATGCCGCCAAAAAGGTCAATCCCAAGCGCGTAGAGGTTTCTTTGCGTTATACCTTCGATGTAGAGGATATTCCGTCCGGAGATTTAGCGATCGCCCTTGAAGCCCCAAATCACTTTAAGCTTGCCGTAAACGGGATTCCCTTATCGACAAGCCTAGATATTGGCTGGTGGGTTGACACCTCTCTCCGTAAAATACGCATCGACCCCTCCCTGCTCCATCTTGGAGAAAATACTATCGACGCGGTTGTTGACTTTACCGAGAACTTCTCAGGTCTTGAGATCATCTATTTGCTTGGCAATTTCGGCAGCAAAATCGAAGGCGTTGACCGCGTAGTCGTCACAGACCCGCCGGCGACACTCGTTGCCGGCAATCTCTGCACGCAAGGTCTCTCGTTCTATTCCGGCAATGTGGGATATGCTACGGCAATCACACCGGAATTCAATAAAGGTGAGCGTGTCATCGTTTCATGCGGGTCATATAATGGTGCGGGCGTGCGAGTATTGGTCGATGGTCGCCCAGCCGGTGTTGTCGCATGGGAACCAAATGAGGTTGACATAACCGACTTTGTCGAGTCAGGCAGGCAATCTGAAATTGTCATTGAGCTCCTGGGCAACCGCCGCAATTCTCACGGTTCTCTACACCTTAACGAACGCTGGCCTCGTTGGCATGGTCCAGACTCATTTGAGTTTGGCCCTGAAAACATGGGCTACAACATCGTTCCGCTTGGCTTTGAAAAGGCGCCGAGGCTTATTGTGATCAAGTAATTAAAATTAGGAGTTCAGCCATGAAGCGAATCGTCAGTTCTCTCTTGTGTTTGAGTGTACTTGCGCTTGCAACCGCAATGACGCAAGGCTGCTCAACGACAAAGGCAGAAGTCTCCATCTACGACCCTGCCGGCGATTTGCTTTGCGGCATCTCCACCAACGGGCTTTCAATTGCATCTATCTTCAGCTCAAATATGGTACTTCAACGCGAGCGTGATGTACCTATTTGGGGCTGGGCGGCACCCGGCAGCGAAGTTACCGTTTCGTTTGACAATAGCAAGGCATCAACCATTGCGGACGGCAATGGCAATTGGCAGGTTAAACTTCCTCCGATGAAAGCCTCCCATACGCCGCGTAAACTGGTCGTCTCCTCTGAAAATACAGTCAACACAATGACAAATATACTTGTCGGAGATGTTTGGATTTGCTCCGGGCAGTCAAACATGGAGATGTCTTTCAGCTGGAAAGTCTATCAGGGTGATTACTATATGGCTGAGGCCACCAACTATCCATCGATTCGCCGCATAA
>CALBKB010000101.1 GCA_937892635.1 uncultured Clostridia bacterium | reverse complement strand
CCAGCGCTGCATTGTGTCCGGATGTTGTCTGCTTAGCCAACAACTCCATGCTTTGCCCAAAACTTACGAGCTTAACAGTCCCCTTTTTGATGGCATTTGCCAAATATTTTCTGCTCACCTTAATCGCTGTTTCCGGTGCAATCGGGTCGGTCGTAACATAAAATTTACGCACACGCATCGGCATGGGCAACTGGTCGTTGGATGCATAAATACCATCCATCAAGGTTCGTTGACGCCGGACGCTGATATAGGGACTGATACGAACTACCATGGACAGCACTTCTTGATCTCCATCCGGTAAGCCTAAAACGGAAAATGGCGTATCGCCGCTCAAGGCAAAGTGTTGCTCCAACACGTCGGGGTTAATGTTTTCACCATTTTCACCTATGATAACATCACCGCGACGACCGCAAATATAAAAACAGCCGTCCCGACATTCCATCACGTCACCGGTCTCAAACCATTCCGGTGTTTCCCTTTTTTGATTCCCTACCAACATGGCTTTACATAACGATTTGCCACGCACAAACAGAACGCCGTCCCGTCCGAGTTTATAGTCTACGCCGAAAAAGGGGCGACCGATGGCATTATGATTGCGCTCACGGATTCCACTGCGCAATTCTACCGAGGTAATGCCGATCTCGCTCATACCGTATCCGTTATGCAGCGGATAGCCAATACCATTGATAAATTCTAATGCTGACTGACGCAAATAACTACCGCCACTGATGCAAAATTGCACGCTGGGACCAAAGATTTGGTCGGTTACCGTATGTAACAGACGGCGAGCCATAGCCGCTCCCGCAATCGGAAAAATCCGCTGCAACGCCATGCTGATATTCAGCGCCGTCTCAAATTTTTTCTTGGCACTTTCTCCTTGACGATCTAATTCCTTTTTTACCTTTTCTTCAATGGTATGCCATAACATGGGTACGGCAAATATATGCGTTACCTCATGCTTTCGGCAAGTTTTTAAAATGGTATCGGGCGCCATGTCCCGCAAAAAAACAAAAGTACGTCCAAAAAACGCAAACCAAAAATAGACAGCAAACAGGCCAAACACGTGATAAAACGGCAAAAAGGCCAACTGTTTCAGTTGGTTGTGATAATGTAGGGCTATTCGCTTACTGTTCTTTACGATATCGCCGGAATTAAAAATCTGAGCCGCTACCTGTTTGCCGCCGTATACGCAAGTCGTAGGCTCCAGCGAGGTTGCTGAAGTAGACAGCGCAAATTCATTTTCAAAGTCACCCTCGAACATCTCGTCGGTATGTAGCGAGGCATAGTCAATCCATTGCGCATTTAGCTTGGTTGCTTCTTTGCCGACAATATACCGTATATCCAAATTACCGATGAGTTCATTGGCCAGTGCCGTAGTATGACGGCAGTTGATCAGATACGGCTTGTTTCCGCTACGTAAAATAGCCCAAACCGCAACGATCCACTCGACGCAATTTTCCATTTCCAGACCAACATAAGAATGAGTCGCGCCGATACGTTTATATAGGGCCGCCGAAACTTCATTGACCATAGTTTCCATATCGGTATAGGTGTATTTTTTGATGCGATACCCGTCACTCGTCTCAGCAAAAACACGCAGACCGTTTTGACAAATGATCTGATAAATAGCCTGCATGTCCTCAGGTGAGTCATGAAGCTG
>CALBKB010000100.1 GCA_937892635.1 uncultured Clostridia bacterium | reverse complement strand
AACTATGCCTGCTGAAATTATCTGTGCAATGGGCATTCTCAAAAAGGCTTCTGCCATCGCCAACAATTCGCTTAAACCCGAAAAGATGACGGACGAGAAGCTTTCTGCCATTTGTAAGGCTTGCGACGAGGTTATTGACGGCAGCCTTAACGAGCATTTTCCTCTTGTCGTATGGCAGACCGGAAGCGGTACGCAGACTAACATGAACTCTAACGAGGTTATTGCAAACCGTGCCAACGAAATCCTCGGTAAAAAACTTTGCCATCCCAACGATGACATAAACATGAGCCAGTCCTCCAACGATACGTTCCCCACGGCAATGCACATTTGTGCGGTTACGGCTTTGGAAGATAAGGTGATTCCGGCGGTTGAACAGCTCATCTCCACGTTCAAGCGCCTTGAAGCAGAAAACAGTGACGTGGTTAAGAGCGGACGTACCCATTTACAGGACGCTACGCCCATTAAGTTCTCTCAGGAGATCAGCGGTTGGCGCAGCAGCCTGGAGCGTGACGTGGAACTGTTGGAAATGGCAGTGAAGCCTCTGCATGAGCTGGCGCTGGGCGGCACCGCCGTGGGTACCGGACTTAACGCCCCCAAGGGCTTTGATGAACTGGTGGCCAAGGAAGTATCCAAGATCACGCAGAAACCCTTTGTGACGGCTACCAACAAGTTCCATGCGCTGACCTCGAAGGACGAGCTGGTCTTTGCTCACGGTGCCATTAAGGCGCTGGCCTGCGATATGATGAAGATTGCCAACGACGTGCGCTGGCTGGCTTCCGGTCCTCGTGACGGTCTGGGCGAGATCACCATTCCCGAGAACGAGCCCGGCTCTTCCATCATGCCCGGTAAGGTCAACCCCACCCAGTGTGAGGCAGTGACCATGGTGGCCGTTCAGGTCATGGGCAACGATGTGGCAGTCGGCATGGCGGCTTCTCAGGGTAACTTTGAGCTCAACGTCTTTATGCCGGTTTGCATTTATAACTTCTTGCAGTCGAGCCGTCTGCTGGCCGAAGCCATTGTTTCCTTTAATAAAAACTGCGCGGTCGGTATCAAAGCCAATCGTGAGAAGATGCACCACAACCTGCACAATTCTCTGATGCTGGTTACGGCGCTCAATCCCTATATCGGTTACGAAAACGCTGCCAAGACGGCTAAGAAGGCCTTTAAGGAGAACATTTCTCTCAAACAGGCTTGTGTCGAACTCGGCTTCCTGACTGAGGAGCGTTTTGACGAAGTGTTTCATCCCGAACAGATGGTCTAAGGAGAAGATCAATGAAAGTAAGTTATTTCCCCGGTTGTACCCTCAAAACCAAGGCTAAGGTACTGGACAAATATGCCAGAGCCTGTGCCGAGGCGTTGGGTGTAACCTTAGAGGAGATTGAAAATTGGCAATGCTGCGGCGGTGTCTTCACCATGTCCTCGAGCGAGCGGGCTACCAAGCTCTCGTCGGTACGCGCGCTGTGTGAGGCGCGGGACAAGGATCAGCCGCTGGTGAGCGTCTGCTCGGCATGCCACAATGTCCTCAAACAGACCAATCACGCCATGCAGACCGATGAAGGGTTTGCCCTGCGTGTCAACAACTATATGGCAAGCGAAGATAAGGAGTATCACGGCGAGGCCGAGGTGCTGCATTATTTGGAGCTGTTGCGGGATAAGGTTGGTTATGATGCCATCAAGGAAAAGGTGGTCAACCCCTTAAACCGCAAGATTGCCTGCTATTACGGCTGTCTGTTACTGCGCCCGTCGGGCGTGATGGCGATGGACGATCCTGAGAATCCGTCGATCATGGAAGATCTCATCCGCGCCTTGGGTGGTGAGCCGGTGTATTATCCGGCGCGCAACGAGTGCTGCGGCGGCTATGTGGTGCTGGACGACAAAGCGATGGCCGATAAGAAGGCGACGAGCGTTTGTCAAAGCGCCCAAAGAGCGCAGGCGGTCGAGATCGTAACCGCATGCCCGCTGTGTCGGTACAATCTCGAAAAGAACAGTGAGATCCCCGTAGTGTATCTGACCGAACTGCTGGCCGAAGCGCTGGGCGTGAAGGAGGAAGACTGATGGAGAATAAAGAATTGTTGCGGGAGGAGATTATCCGCGTCAGCGGCATCAATCCTCGCAAATGCATGAAGTGCGGCAAGTGTTCGGGTACCTGCCCGGCCTACAACGAGATGGCGTATCATCCCCATCAGTTCGTGTCGATGGTAGAGAGCGGCGATATTGAGCCGTTGCTCAAATCCGAGTCGCTGTATAAATGCCTGTCCTGCTTTGCCTGTGTGGATCGTTGTCCGCGCGGGGTTGAGCCGGCCAAAATGGTAGAAGCGGTACGCTTAGCTGTCCTGCGTCAAAAGGGCGGCAACCGCATGAGTGCGAACGATATTCCTGCGCTGGTGGATGAGGATCTGCCTCAGCAGGCGATCGTCAGCGCCCTGCGTAAATACTGGAAATAAGGAGGAGAAAGCCCATGCAAAGAATAGGCGTTTTTGTCTGTTGGTGCGGAAGCAACATTGCCGGTACGGTAGACGTACAGGCGGTGTCGGACGCGCTGGCTCATGAGCCGGGCGTTGTTTTCTCCACCAATTATCAATACATGTGCTCCCAGGCGGGACAGCAGATGATCATTGATGCCGTTAAGGAGCACAAGCTCACCGGTATCGTGGTCTGCTCCTGCTCGCCGCGTATGCACGAGGCCACCTTCCGCAAGACGGCTGCGGCGGCGGGACTCAACCCCTATATGGTGGAGATCGCCAACATCCGTGAGCAATGCTCGTGGGTACATAAGGATATTCCCGTCGGAACCGAGAAGGCCATTATTTTGGGCAAAGCAGCGGTGGCCAAGGTCAATCTCAACACGCCGCTGACGCCGGGCGAGAGCCCCGTGACCAAGCGTGCGCTGGTTATCGGCGGTGGTATTGCCGGCATCCAAACGGCGCTGGATATTGCCGATGCCGGCTTTGAGGTGGATATCGTAGAAAAGAACCCCACCATCGGCGGCAAGATGGCTCAGCTGGATAAAACCTTCCCGACCCTTGACTGCGCGGCCTGTATTTTGACACCGAAGATGGTGGACGTGGCCCAACACGAAAAGATCCGCATTTTCTCTTACAGTGAAGTGGAACAGGTTAAAGGGTTTGTCGGCAACTTTACCGTAACCATCAATAAAAAGGCGCGTTTTGTGAAAGAGGACGTCTGCACCGGCTGCGGTCTGTGCACCGAGAAGTGCCCGCAGAAGAAGGTGCCCAACGAGTTCAACCTCGGCATGGATACCCGCCGCGCCATCTATATCCCCTTTGCGCAGGCCGTGCCTAAGGTGGCGGCCATTGACCCCAATTATTGCACCAAGCTCAACACCGGCAAATGCGGCGTCTGCGAGAAGGTTTGCACCGCCAAAGCCATCGACTATAACCAGAAGGATGAGAAGTTTACCGAGAACTACGGTGCGATCGTGGTAGCCACCGGTTTTAACCCCATCTCGATGGATGCGTTTGATGAGTATGCCTATAACCAGTCCAAGGACGTTATTACCTCGCTCGAATTTGAGCGTTTGACCAACGCCGCCGGCCCGACCGCCGGCAAGTTGTTGCGTCCGTCCGACGGGGTGCATCCGCACAAGATCGTGTTTGTCCAGTGCGTCGGCAGCCGTTGCGCCGCCTGCGCCGAGAAGGGCAAGGAGTATTGCTCCAAGATCTGCTGTATGTATACGGCCAAGCATGCGATGCTCACCCGCGACAAATACCCCGATACCGAGGTGTATGTCTTCTATATTGATGTACGCACCCCCGGCAAGAACTTTGATGAGTTCTATCGCCGCGCCGTAGAAGAGTACGGCGTGCATTATATCAAGGGCATGGTCGGCAAGATCTCGCCCGAGGGCAACAAACTCATGGTGCGCGCCAGCGATCTTTTGGATAATAAGCAGTTGGAGATCGACGCCGATCTGGTTGTCTTGGCGGCTGCCATTGAGCCGGATAAGTCGGCGCGTCCGTTGGCGACCATGTTGACTGCCAGTATGGACACCAATGATTTCTTCACCGAAGCCCATCCCAAACTCCGTCCCGTTGAGTCGCCGACGGCGGGTGTCTTCCTGTCGGGTACCTGCCAAGGCCCCAAGGACATTCCCGAAACCGTTTCTCAGGCGGGCGCGGCGGCAGCCAAGGTCATTGGACTGTTGGCCAAGGATAAGCTGATGGGTAACCCCTGTGTTGCCCATTCGAATGAGTGGATGTGCAACGGATGCTCGACTTGTGAGCGTGTCTGTCCGTACGGGGCTATTACCTATATTGATAAAGAGTTCCGTATGCCTGACCGTACCACCAAGGTGCGGCGTGTGGCACAGGTTAATCCTGCCGTGTGTCAGGGTTGCGGCGCTTGTACCGTGGCCTGTATGTCGGGCGCGATGGATCTTAACGGCTTTGCCGGCAATCAGATTTTGGCGGAGGTGGATGCGATATGCAAATGAATGAACGTAAGCCGCTGATCGTGGCCTTCTGCTGTAACTGGTGTTCCTATGCCGGTGCCGATCTGGCCGGTAACAACCGCCTCAACTATCCGGCAGAGGTTAAGATCATCCGCG
>CALBKB010000099.1 GCA_937892635.1 uncultured Clostridia bacterium | reverse complement strand
TGTTCGCCCTGCGGTCCCTGTTCGCCCGGCGGTCCTTGTTCGCCCTGCGGACCCGGCACGCCTTGCAGGCCTTGCGCGCCCTGCAGGCCTTGCACGCCCCGGGCGCCTTGTTCGCCTTGGGGGCCTTGCTCGCCTTGGGGGCCTTGGGGGCCGACGGTGCCGTTACGGACGCAGAAGGTCATCTGCCGCCCGTCGGTCAGGCTGATGCGCAGGACGTTGACGGCCGCGTCGCCGTAGCCGACGGTGGGTTGGTCGATGGCGGCGATGCCCACTCCGCCGCCGAGCGACGGGGCGGATGCCTGTTGGCGCAGCTGCTCGATGGCGGCGCGGTTACGCAGGGGCAGGGTCAGGTCAAACTCCTGCTTGATGCGTTCGTAATCGGTCATCGGGCCACTCTCCATTCTCCGCCGATGTGCACCATCATGACCCCGGGATGACTGCCGACGTAGGCGACGCCCCGTTGCCACTGTCCGCCGACCTTGAGGTGGACGTTGCCCATGTCGCTCAGGTCGGCATCGGCCTTATGTTCGCCGACGAATTGCGCCCCGTTATAGGTGCTCAGCACAATCTGCAATTTGGTAAAGCCGATGCGGTAGATGCTCAGCAGTTCCTCGGCGGTGGGATAGACAATCGTCCCTGCCGTATAATTCTCGCGCACCAATACATACTCGCCGTTGGCCAGCACGATCAGGTTGTGCCAAAAATGGGGCACGGCAGGGGTGAAGTGGACGGCAATGCCCTGCTCGATCGCCCCCACGCGCACCTCGCTGATGGCGGTGGCACGGGCAATGGCGGGCAGGGTGCAAACGACCGAACCGGTCGCCAGCGGACTGATGAAGGTGTCGTCATAGTTGGCGGACAGCGTCAGACTCTTGGTTCCGTCGGCGTTATGCCACACGGTGAACGATTGCTCAATGAGGGGGTACTCGTTATAAGCATAATAGGTGGCTTTGCCGCCCGAATAGGTGGCCGCCAAATCGCCCGACAGCGAGCCGGCACTGTTGTCGCAGCTGTACTTGACCTGCGACGAGGTGCCGATCAGATACTTGGTGATCTTGACGTCGACCACCGAGCAGTTGCTGCCCACGTCCTGATGGCTCACGCGCGCGTAGAGGCGCAGGCAGACCTGCCCGTTGTAGGCGGCCAAAAAGGTGTAGTAGCCCGACTCGGCCAACAACTGATAGGATCCATTCAATGTTGCCATGCCCTCACCTCATCAATAGCGAATGTAGATATCGCCGTCGTTGCCGCCCGACGGCACCCAGGTACCGATGCCGATACGGGGCTGTTTGGCCTGGTCAAGCGCCTGTATCTGGGGTTGAATGGATGTCTGCACCTGCTCGTCGACCAGCGCCAGCGCCTCCTCGATCTCGGGCAACAGCGTGCCGTTGAGGTAGTCACCGATGGCGCGCGGAGCCTGATCAAACTTGGCTTTGAGCTCGGCCGCCGTTTCGGTCGGGCTGTCCGCCAGCTTGGTGATAACGGCCAGATCGGCCGAAAGTTTTGTTAATTTCATCTTTTATACCTCACTTGATATACCCGATGGGTCGGGCATGATACCGTGTCGTTGCCACCCCGAACCGTCGCTTGGATTCAAAGCGCAGCGACAGGGTCAGAAAATCCTTGACGCGCAGCGGCAGCCGAACGATGTCCTGCTCTCCGACGGTGAAGGAAAGGGTGGAAAAGTCGAGATTGGCAAAATCCAACCCACCCAGATGGAAGGTGCACAACGGCTGCGGCAACCCGCCGTCCACGATGCTCGACACCGTCACGTCCGAGTTGGCAATCTTCTTAAAGAGTGCCGCCGCTCCCTGAGCGCCGACACGCTTACGCAGCGCCAGATCGCCCATGCACTCGGCACGGGTCTCCACATAGCTGGCAAAGGGCTGACCTTCGTCGGTCGAGCCTTCAAAGACGCCGACACGTCCGCCCCTGACCCAATACAACTGCTCGCCGATGCCGCAGACGGCGTCGACGTCACAGTCCCAGACGAACCATTCGTACTCGCGCCGTCCGTCGGTGCGGTAGGGGGCACGCCCGTCGGCCAGATAGATGCGCCCGTCGACGTGCAGGCACAGATAACTGCCCCACACCGTCATCTGCCCCGCCTCGAAACGGCTCAGGTCGGTGTCGATGAGGGTCGAACGGTGTCCGAACCCGTCGGCCAGCCCCTCAACCCCTCGCGCCGAGCGCCAGACGATGTCGTCAACAAAGGCGACCGCCTGTCCCGTACAGCCGACCGTCACCGACAGCGGCACGGTCGGGTAGATGCGACCCAATTCATAGTCGAGCGACGGGGTATGGCGGCAGACGCCCTGCTCGGTGAAGGCGTACAGACACCCCTCACCCGCCACCAGCGCCGTGACGGCGCTCTCGCCCTCTCGGTACCAGTCGGTGTCGGCGAAATAGGCGGGGTCGTCCAGACGGCTGTGGCGCAGAATGCCCCTTTGTGCCCCTGCCGCAAAGACGCGGTTGTCGAAGACGCATAGGCGGTCGCAGCCCAGAATCTTGTATCGCTCATCGCCCATCACCCGATAGGTGATGCGCACGTTATCCGCATGTCCGCCTGCCGCCGACGGCGCCGTTGGGAAGACGACGGCACCCGCCGCCGTGTCAACCGCATAGT
>CALBKB010000098.1 GCA_937892635.1 uncultured Clostridia bacterium | reverse complement strand
GTGACAATGGTTAATGAGAACAACGATCCATCAAGCGAAGAAAAAAGATATCCATGCTTTTACGCTTATCCCGCGAAACTCGCTTGAGCTCCAAGTCGGCATCGGCGCATATCGTGATCAGTTGTCTTACGGTATGCAAAGACATGGTGCGAAGGATTCTTAAGTTCTTATTTACCGTTCCCGGTTTCATGTCAAGCCTCTTCCCTATTTCTTGCCCGGAAAGTCCTCTTTCTTTGCATAATGCCACGCGATATAGGCGGGAAAAGCAATTATATATGCTGGCAAGGACTACGGTATCAGGAAATTTTTCCAGAAGATCATCGGCAAAGAGCATGCACTTTTTTGCATCACCGGCAACGATGGCGTCGGCCAGTTCATAGATCTGAGCATCGATGGTGCGCACACAAACGGCATTAATATCTTCAATTGTTACTGTGTCCAACTGTGCGTAGGTGCAAATTTTATGCAGCTCATTTCTCAGTGAGAGCATGTTATTGTCAGTAACCGCCAATAAGTGATCGGCTACATGGGATGGGAGTGTTTTGCCATAGACGTTGGCGTGACGAGTCATCCAGCGTTTAAGCATATTTGTATCCTGCTCGTTGATAGTGAGTTCATAGATGTAATCGGATGCCGTTTTTTTGACATCGCCAAAAACCGAGGAGCGAATTTGTGTGTCGGTTGTCTGGCGGTCCAAAATAATCACCAAATAATCAGGAAAATCTTTGGCTTGAGTCGATAAAACATCATTGATATCCTTGCGGGCAGAATCGGTGTCAAGTGCGGTTATGTGCAGTATTTTTCGCTCGCAAAAGACGGGAAGGGCCTGCATATAGTCAGTCATGTCCAAAGGACGAATCTGGGCATAGTCGGCGTGCATATAATTAAGGCCGTCGTCTCCGTCAGGCAGTATCGCATGGATCAGTTGATCGATATAGTATCCTTTTAAATAGTCTTCCCTGCCGGAAAACAGATAAATACCGCTAGCTGGAGAAGTCTTCAATTGTTCTTTGAAGGTTGAAAAATCCATCTCTTATCCAATCTGATGATAATTCATCATATAAGTTTGATTTTCGCCAATCATTTGAAATTTTGCATCAGCATCATGGATCGCTTTGATTTCATTCAAGGTAAATCCTTGTACATGACGCGTTGTTGAAAGGGCTAGGATATTTTGTGGTTGGGTAGCGTATAGAAAAGGCGCGGACAAAGTGTCTTTCTTGATATCGGCGCCTAATACTAAGGTGTTGACATGAATCGTACCGTGCGGCAGGTGTACGCTTTTGGCAAGTATCTGATGATCTAATGATGAGAAGAAACCGATTGACTGCTCGTCTGTTTCCATGATGACGGCATAATTGGAGTCTGTAGTATTTAAGTCATACAGGCGAACATATAGAGAGCTAATGGTCAACGTCATATCATCATGGAACAATAGAACATCGGCTCCTGCCGAGTTGGCGGCATCAACTATCTCCAAAAACTGCTCATTATAGCGGTCATTTCCAATAATGACAACCTGTTTAGCGGGCATATTGGCTAAGAGTGTTGCGATGCCTCCGGACATATGTATCTTTAAATCGGTCACCAGAAGCAAATCAATGTAGGTGAATCCGTGTTGCGCTAATGTTTTTTGCGCATCAGCTGCCAGTGAGCTATTAGCACAGTCAATAACAACGGATTTACCGTCATCCATATAGATATTGCATCCGCCGGGCGCTGACGATAAGATAAAGAACTTGGAAAACATTTGCGGATATTGTTGGGCGCCCATAAGCGACAGGGCCATGAAAAGAACAAGGCAACCGGAAAGCAGGTGGCGTAGTTTTTGTTTTTTTCGCAATAGCCAAAGTGTCAGCACCAGCAGTAGGCATAACACGGCAAATATAATGATAGGAACACTGTGAAAGGATAAGGTTGCCTGATCAAATTGAGCGAATAACTCCACGATATCGAGGATGAATCGCGCTACAAGCCGTAGTATAAAGGCAATAAAATCGCCCAGAAAAGGGATGCGTGAAAAACAACAGAGTAATATAGACCCCAGCAAGACGAGGGTAACCGGATAATTCACCAAACTCATGACGGGTACACTCAGAAGTGAAAACTCGCCAAAGAAAAGGATCAAGATGGGGGCAGTAAAAATGGAGCTACTGAGTGATACCGAGATTAAAGACAGTTGTTTGCGTTGATTTCGAGTAACAAACCATTTGCCAAATAACTTGTGATCTAAAATAGGAGATAATATTAAAATGCCGGCTGTGGCAGCCCCCGACAGTAAATAAGATGGAGTGGTAACCGCCGTGGGAAAAAGCAGGGCAAGGATACTAAGGGCCAGACCAAGAGAATTGATAGGATCTGCATTTCGGTTCAGTAGATACCCGATAAACAAAACGGCACTCATGATACCGGCACGAAGCACCGAGGTGGAAAATCCACCAAGGATAATAACTAACCCCACAAAGAGAAGAGATATGATGCTGATGAGTTTACGGTTTGCTTCAATTCGAGAAAGCAAATAGGAGATCATGCCGATAAAGATAGATAGATGAAGGCCTGAAACTGCCATAACATGAGTCATGCCTGTCCGTCTGAAATCAATAGTGGTTTGCCTGGCAAGATCGGTTTTGTCTCCGGTTAAAAAGGCAGCGGCGAGGTTTCCCTCCTCTCCGCCAATGCGGACCTTCAAAAGGGTTATAACTTGTTGGCGAAAACGATCCATTTTTTCGCGCAGCGATAGCTTGTATGGATGGTGTACGCTTAGCACCTGCATATCGGTGGGAACCAACTGTTCCGATTCAGTATCAATGTTTACGGTAAATTTAATAATGCCCTCGTCGTATTTTTCGATAATGCGATCGTAAACAGCAACGGGAATTGTGCCGCGAACGCGTATCGGATCACCGTTTTGGTTGTAAGCATCGGTAATTTTTGCAGACCAATGATTATCAGCTCCATCAACAAAAACGGCTTTCACTTGAACGGTTTGTTGATCATATCGTCGAAGAGGAATAGCTGTTGCCTCATGTTGAATCAAAAAAGAACATAAGCCTACGGTGGCAGCGCACAAAAGAAAGAAGGTGCGAATGCATTTTCCCTTTCTGCGAAAAAAGAAAAATATGCCGGTTGCAATGAGCACAATAAGGGAGAAAACATATAAGACAAATCGCGGCATAAGATTTGCCGCGATAAGTGTTGGTATGATTCCGACAGCAGCCCATGCGGCTTTTCTCAGCATAATTCACCACTCGCATTCTTACTGTCGATATTGTATCAAATTTTTAGGCAGAATACAACATGCGCCGAAGATATTCTTAGTCTTTTATCGACTTTTTAAGGCAAAATGAACACCTAATATGCTACCGACTACGCTGCTCGTTGTTCCGCCAAGCAGATATAGTAAAAATTTGGCACTGAAGAGTTCAACGGCATCCCCTCTTACAACCAGACTGATCAAAATTAACAGTAGCAGCATAACGCCGGCGTGAAGCGCACCCATTACCGGGCCATTTCGACGATTACGAAAGCCTACGGTAAAACCGCCCGCCATCCAAGACAGAATGACGGAAACTATCGTAAATACGTAACAAACCAGATCAGACATGCCCTCGCGTGAGGAGATAAAGGCATTAACGAATAACAGCGCAAGCATTACGATGAGTGAGATGGCCAGCCCAAACAGAACATGGAAAACGATCGAATGACGGATAGAATGTTTTTTCATAAAATCAACCCCGAAATCTTTATGGTTAAAGATATTCGGGGTTGAGCTGCGTTATTCTTTGTGAATGTTATTTCTTCTTGCGATTAAACAGACTGAATTTCTGCTGCGTTTGGGCAGGTTCAACGATTTCATCGTCATCCTCGTCGTCATAATCGTCTTCATCAATGTCACTGGTCGGGACTTCAAGGGGAATTCGCGTCTGAATAGCCCAACGCTTTACGCGTAACCTGGTTTTATCGCCACCAGTTTCAATAACAATTTCTTCATCGCCGTCTTTTGCCGTGATAACAACGCCGGCAATACCGCCGATAGTAATGATCTTATCACCGATATCTACGCTACTACGCATAGCGGCTTCTTCTTTTTCGCGCTTTTTCTGGGGGCGAATGGTAAAGAAGTACATGACGGCAAACATGAGTACCATGATTAGAATAAAACTCCAATTACCGCCACCATCAGTTGCGGGAACGGTCGTCAGAAAAGAATTAGTAAACATTATTGATACCTCTTATTTGTCAGCCTTTTTGGTTTTTTTAGCAGGCTTTTCTTCAATTTCTTTCTTTTCTTCTTGGGGGTTCGTATCTTCAACGACCTTGCCTTGGATGGCCCAGCGCTTTAAAGTGATTCTCGATTTGTTGCTGCCGGTTTCAAAGATGATTTCGTCATCCGCGTCATTGGTAGCAATAATTCGACCGGTCATGCCGCCAATAGTTGTGATCTGGTCACCGATATCGATGCTGTTTCGCATAGCTTCTTCTTCTTTTTGACGCTTTTTTTGGGGACGAATGGCAAAAAAGTACAGCGCAACAAACATGACTACCAACATAATCAGCATCGTCCAGGTGCTGTTGGCCTGTACACCTTCTCCGCCTTCAGCAACAGACGAAGTTAACAAAAAATTACCTAAAACAACCAGTTGATTCATTTCTGATTACCTCCAAAATTTTCAATTTATTATACACCAAAAGTGATAGACAAATCAACCCTTTTATATGCGCTTTCCGATTTTAGGAATCAGTTCGTCTTTCAATTGATAAAAATTGCCTAACTCCAATGCCATGCGAATCTTCTCCATGAGCTTATTGTAAAAATGGAGATTATGAATGGTGGCCAATCGCATGCCAAGTATCTCATTGGCTTTGAACAGGTGCCGAACGTAACTTTTAGAGAAATTGCGGCAGGTATGACAATCGCATTCAGGATCAATGGGCGTGTTATCCGTAATGTATTTCTGATTGTTTATATTGATGATGCCCTGACTGGTGAAAATGGTGCCGTGTCGAGCATTGCGGCTGGGCATAACGCAATCAAACAGATCAACACCTCGTGCGACGCCCTCCAGAATGTTAACCGGAGTACCAACGCCCATTAGATAGCGGGGTTTATTCGTTGGCATGTAAGGTTCTACAGCGTCTATAATACGATACATTTCGTCTGCCGTTTCCCCTACCGCCAGTCCGCCAATAGCATAGCCGTCTAAATCCAGCTTGGCAATTTCCTGCATATGGTTAATGCGAAGATCTTCATAAGTGCTGCCTTGATTTATGCCGAATAACATCTGATTTTTATTGATAGTATCCGGTAATGCATTAAGTCGATCCATTTCTGCCTTGCAACGATAAAGCCAACGTGTCGTGCGTTCGCACGATTTTTTAACATAGTCATACGGGGCCGGATTTTCAATGCACTCGTCAAAGGCCATGGCAATAGTTGATGCAAGATTGGATTGAATTTGCATGCTTTCTTCCGGACCGATAAAAAGTCGTCGGCCATCAATGTGAGAGGCAAAGTGGACGCCTTGTTCCTCAATTTTTCGCAATGAGGACAAAGAAAACACTTGAAAACCACCACTATCGGTCAAAATCGGGCGTTGCCAGTTAATAAACTTGTGCAAGCCTCCCATCTCTTTAACGACATGGTCACCGGGTCGAAGATGCAAATGATAGGTGTTGCACAATTCAACCTGACACCCGACATCGACAAGATCCAACGAGGATAAACCACCGCGTATCGCTCCGCAGGTGGCAACATTCATAAAGGCCGGTGTTTGTACTGTGCCGTGGACAGTTTCAAATTGACCGCGTCTTGCCTTTCCTTCTTGTGTTAATAATGTGTACATATTGACTCCTTATTCGAAGAAGCAGGCATCGCCGAAACTGAAAAAACGATACCGTTGTTCAATGGCGTGTTGATAGACATTTAGTACATCTTCCCTGCCTGCCAATGCTGAGATAAGCATCAGCAACGTGCTCTCCGGCAGATGAAAATTGGTAATCAATGCATCAATAACTTGAAAACGATAGCCCGGGTAGATGAATATATCCGTTTTTCCGCTATTGGCCACTAATTCTCCGCAATTGCGAACAACGCCTTCCAGGGTGCGACAGCTGGTTGTGCCAACGGCAATAACGCGTCCGCCCTGCGCCTTCGTTTTTTTGATTAAATCAACGGTTTCTTGCGGTAAAACATAGTGTTCGGTATGCATCTTGTGGTCTGTAATGTTGCTTACCTTTACAGGGCGAAAGGTCCCTAATCCAATATGTAGAGTAACATATCCAATACCTACGCCCTTTTGTTTGAGCTGATCGAGAAGAGCGTCGGTAAAATGCAGGCCGGCAGTTGGTGCTGCGGCGGACCCCAGGTCTTTTGCATATACAGTTTGGTAGCGACTGTTGTCGTTAAGGTGTTGTGTAATATACGGAGGCAATGGCATGTTGCCTATTTCATCCAGT
The DNA here is from genome assembly GCA_937892635.1 of uncultured Clostridia bacterium. Classification (GTDB taxonomy): domain Bacteria; phylum Bacillota; class Clostridia; order Oscillospirales; family UMGS1783; genus CAKSHC01. The sequence goes on along the minus strand of CALBKB010000098.1, from coordinate 1,029 downwards.
ATTTCGTAAAAATTACCCGAATAGTTAAATTTGGCGAGCCGGTTACCGCCTTCGGCAATATCTAATATCTCGCATGTCATCTTGCCGCCCTCAATGTCAACAACGGCCCCGGGTTTAAGGCGTTTGCCGGGACGAACCATTACTTCCCAAATGTTGTCATTTTTATTTTCAAGTAGAAATATTTCAACTTTAGCGCCCCCACCCTGTTTTGTGCCAAAGAGTCGAGCGGGAATTACTTTGGAATTGTTGAGAATTAAACAATCGTTGGGTGTAATGCGGTCAAGAATATCATGGAAAACGCTGTCTATTATAGTTTTACTTTGCATATTATAGACCAGCAGGCGCGATTGGTCGCGGTTAACGGCGGGGGTCTGTGCAATTAACTCTTTGGGCAGATCGTAATAAAAATCTTTTAGATTCATGGAAACACCTCAGAATCATTGACAAAATCGTGTTATCGTAGTATGATGTATAAATATTTGATCGAATTGATAATCAGCATACAACTTAAGTTATTATATACTAAGTGACAGCGGTTTTCAACCGATTATTTATTCTAAATGAAGAATGGAGAAAAGAAAATGAAAAATTATCAGGTCGGAATTATTGGCGCTACCGGTATGGTTGGACAGCGATTCATTACATTATTGGCCAATCATCCTTGGTTTCATGTGTCTTGTCTGGCGGCCAGCAGTTCTTCTGCCGGTAAAACCTATCGTGAGGCTGTGGGTAAGCGTTGGATGATGGCACAGGATATTCCTTCTGATGTTGCGTCTATGATTGTACTGGATGCCGAAAAGGACGCAGAAGAGATTGCTAAAAAGGTTGATTTTGTTTTTTGCGCCGTAAACATGAAAAAAGATGAAATCAAAGCACTGGAAGAGCGTTATGCTAAGCTAGAATGTCCTGTTATGTCCAATAACTCTGCTCACCGTATGACACCTGATGTTCCTATGATCATCCCTGAGATCAACGCAGACCACGCTCAGCTCATCGAAGCTCAGAGAAAGAGATTAGGCACAAAGAGAG
>CALBKB010000097.1 GCA_937892635.1 uncultured Clostridia bacterium | reverse complement strand
TTTTATGGGAGGTCAAATTCCCGATCCACGGCTGCCCGGACATTCTCCAGCACCGTCTCGTCGAAGGAAAGCTCCCCGGAATCGATGAGGAACACCGTACCGAAAAGGACCGCCCGGACGATGTGGAGCTTGCGGCGGATCTTGGCGCTGTCCCAGCCGGATTCCGCAAAGAACTGCTCCTCCAACTGCTGGCTGCGGCTGGACATCTGGCCCCGGGCCTTGTGGTAGAGGTTGTCGAATTCCGCGTCCTTGAGCATCAGGATGGACCGGAACCAGGGCTTCTCCATCAGGAACGCCACATAGCCCACCACGACCTCCACGGTCTGCTGCCGCAGACCGCCGGTGCAGCCGGTCAGGATCTGCTCCTGCCGCTCGCGCCACTGGCCGTTGACATAGTCGATGATGGCGGCGATGAACTCCCGCTTGTCCTTGAAATGCTTGTAGGGCGCGGCGCAGGATAAATTGCAGGCGGCCGCCACCCGTCGCAACGAGAAATCGGCGATACCGTGACCTTCCAATTCCACAATGCCGGCGGCAATGAGTTGTTCGCGTACCGTATAGGACTCCATATTCTCACCTCTTTTGCTCAGTATAGCATAATCCCCCATCCTTGGCAACCGTTATACCACCACATAAAATTTGATTTTTCCCAATCTTTCCTTTTCAAACCCCACCCTCCTTTGCTATAATAGAGAAAAGGGGTGATCTTCCGTGAAATATAAAAACGCAAAAAAGTATTTGAACCAAGAACGTCTTGATCCATTACAAAAACAAGCAGGCGGTCGGCTGCTGCATGACCCCACGGTCGGCAAAAAGCGTCCGCCCGATCATTATCTGGGCATTGACGTGGGCGGCACTTTCATCAAATTCGCCACCACCAACCCCGATGGCTCCATAATAACCAACGATAAAATCTCCACCCCCAAGACCGAGTCGGACCTCCTCAAAGCCCTCTGCCGCATCATCGACCAAGCCCGTGAAAATGACCCCTATATCCGTGGCGTCGGTATCGGTCTGCCCGGTTGTTTGGAAAATCAAAATTATATAACCACCCCCAATCTCCCCTTCAAACACCTACCGCTTCATGATATTCTCAGTGAGCATACCGACCTTCCCATTCTCTTGGAAAATGACGCCAACTGCGCCGCGCTGGGTGAATGTACGGCCGCAAACGCTAACGATGACCTACTCTATATCACCCTGGGCACCGGCATCGGCGGCGGTGTGATTATCGGCGGACAGTTATACCACGGCCATCGCGGCCATGGCGGCGAGATCGGACATATGATGATCGAACAGGACGGCCTGCCTTGCAATTGCGGTCAACGCGGCTGTTTTGAACAGTATGCCTCCACCTCGGCTCTTGTTCGACAAACTCAACAAGCGGTAGCCGAGCATCCCGACTCGTTGTTGGCCGCGCTCGCCAGGAGCGAAGGGATCAACGGCAAGCTGCCTTTTTTGGCCAAAGAACAAGGATGCCCCGTCGCTACCCAACTGCTCGAGCGCTTTTGCCGTTATTTGGCCATGGGCATCGATAATCTGGTCCGTATCTTTGACCCGCGCTACGTCATTTTAGCCGGTGCCATCACCGCTCAGGGCGAGCGCCTGCTCGAGCCCGTTTCCCGTTATCGAACAACCGACGTTCCCGTGCAGTTGGCCGTCCATTTTGAACATGCCGGCGTCATCGGCGCGGCACGGCTATTCAAAGAAACCCTGCTGTGATCGTGACGATCCTATCATGGTGTCGATCGGCTCAACCGAATACCGATGAAAATTATAATCTCTTAGAAGTAATCCGCTGTTGACAACAGCGGATTTTTCTGTATAATAAAAGTATAACTCTGATGGTTAACAGTGTTAACCGCGAAAGGAGATCCGCATGGATCGCTCACGACTGCGCCATTTAGGCAAGCACCGTTCGGAGATACGTGAATTATTTGAATATGGAAATCGACGCAAAGCCGAGATCGGGGCCGACAAGGTTTTTGATTTCAGTCTGGGCAACCCCAGCACGCCCCCGCCGGCTTCGGTGACGCAGGCCTTGCCGTTGTTGCTGGAACGTGATCCGCTGTCGCTGCACGGCTACACCTCGGCGCCCGGTGCTTTATCGGCGCGGCAGGCGGTGGCCGACGATCTCAACCGTCGCTTTGCCGCGGGGGTCGGACCCGAACATGTATATATGACCTGCGGCGCTGCCGCCTCGCTGACCATTGCTCTGTCGGCCTTGGTTGAGTCGGGCGAGGAAGTCCTCGTGCTGGCACCTTTTTTTCCCGAATATACCGTCTTTATCGAAACGGCAGGCGGCCGTCCCGTCATTGTACCGGGCCTTGAGCCGCAGTTTGGATTAAACCTTGACGGCATCGCCGCTGCCCTCAACCAAAACACCGCCGCCATCATCCTCAATTCCCCCAACAACCCCTCGGGCGCGGTGGTGAGTGAGGCAGAGATTCAGGCGCTGGCCAATCTGTTAAACCAAGCCCAAACACAATACGGACACCCCATCTATTTGATTTCGGACGAGCCCTATCGCGAATTGGTATACGGCAACCGCGCCCTTCCTTTTCTCACCCATTATTACGAAAATACCGTTATCTGTTACTCTTACAGTAAATCTCTTTCCCTGCCGGGCGAGCGCATCGGCTATCTGCTGGTCAATCCCGCCTGCGCCCATTGGCAGGATATTTACGACGGCATCTGCGGCGCCGGGCGCGCGCTGGGCTTTGTCTGCGCCCCCGCCCTCTTCCAGCATTTGCTGCCTCATGTTGTCGGGCAAACGGCCGACTTAACGGCCTATCGGCAAAATCGCGACCTGCTGTATGATACCCTGACTCATTTGGGGTTTACCGTGACCCGACCTGACGGCGCCTTTTATCTGTTTGTCAAGTCGCCCATTCCCGATGCCCGCGCCTTTTCGCAGGCAGCCAAGCGTTACGAGCTCTTGCTCGTCCCGTCCGACAGTTTCGGCGTACCCGGTTACGTCCGTATCGCCTATTGTGTGGATACCGACACCGTCCGCCGCGCCCTGCCGGCCTTTGAATCGTTAGCAAAGGAGTTTTTCCATGAATAAGTTAGAAGAGGCCCGCGCCGCCATCAACGCCATTGATCAGCAAATGGCCGATCTTTTTGTGCAGCGTATGCAAGCGGTACAATGCGTGAGCGAATATAAAATGCAACACGGTCTGCCCGTGCTCGATGCCGCCCGTGAAGAGCAGGTCATCGCCCGCAATTCCTCGCTGGTCGAGGATGAAACCCTGCGCAGTTACTATGTCAACTTTCTGCGCAACAATATGGGTCTGTCTCGCCAATACCAGCAACGCCTCCAACAAGGCTTGACTGTCGCCTACAGCGGTGTCGAAGGCGCCTTTGCCTATATGGCCGCCGGCCGGATCTTCCCGGACGCCAAGCGTCAAGCGTACGAGAGTTTTGCCGCCGCCTACCAAGCCGTCGTCGACGGCAACTGCGACTGCGCCGTTTTACCCATTGAAAACAGTTACGCCGGCGAGGTATCGCAGGTAATCGACCTGCTCTTTTCGGGGCCGCTGTTTGTTAACGGCATCTATGAATTGGAAATCACCCATAACCTCTTAGCCCTGCCCAACGCCACCCGCGAGGATATCACCACCGTTATCTCCCATCCGCAGGCATTGGCCCAGTGCGCCCAATACATCGAGCAAAACGGCTTTGAGGCCCGCTCGGCCTCCAATACCGCCGTGGCTGCTAAAAAACTCATTGAAACGGGCGATACCACGCTGGCCGCCATCGCCAGCAGCGATACCGCTGAGTTATACGGCTTAAAAGTGCTGGAAAGCCACATCAACGCCAGCAGCACCAACACCACCCGCTTCGCCGTCTTTTCCCGCGTCGAGGAACGGGCCACCGCCGCCCGCGACGATCGGTTTATTCTCGTCTTCACCGTTCGCCACGAGGCAGGCGCACTGGCCAAAGCCATTGCCATTATCGGCGAATGCGGCTTTAATATGCGCGCGCTGCGTTCTCGGCCTATGAAAGAACTTTTATGGCAATACTATTTCTATGTGGAAGCCGACGGCAATCCCTATTCGGAATCGGGTCAGCGCATGATGCAACAACTCTCCGAATTTTGTGATAAACTGCGCATCGTCGGTCGCTTTCCCCATCAACCTAAACTGTGAGGTGTCCTATGACCATCACCGTCACCCTTCCCCAGCAATCCTATGATATCACCATTGAACGCGGCGCTCTGTCCCGCGTCGGTCAGCTGTGCCGTCTTGACCGTCGTGTCCTCATCGTCACCGACTCGGGCGTTCCCGCTCACTATGCCCAAACCGTCGCCGCTCAATGCCAAACCCCCATCCTCGTCACCGTCCCCACGGGCGAAGGAAGTAAGAGTTTGTCCGTCTTTGAGCAGCTGTGCCGCACCATGCTCGACAACGCCTTTACCAGAAAGGACTGCGTCGTCGCCGTCGGCGGCGGCGTCGTGGGCGATCTGGCAGGATTTGTTGCTGCCAGCTATATGCGCGGTATTGATTTTTATAACATACCCACCACCCTGCTCTCTCAGGTCGATTCCTCAATCGGCGGCAAGGTCGCCGTTAACCTGGATGGCATCAAAAATATCCTGGGCGCCTTTTATCAGCCCGCCGCCGTCATCATCGACCCCGACACCTTAGATACCCTCGACCAACGCCAGATCGCCTGCGGCATGGCCGAGGCCATCAAAATGGCCATGACCTTTGACGCCCCCTTCTTTCAACAACTCGAAAGCGGCGACGTTCCCATCGAACAAATTATCTATCAATCCCTCTCATGCAAGCGCAAGGTGGTCGAAGCCGACGAAAAAGAACAGGGCCTGCGTCAGGTTCTCAACTTCGGTCACACCATCGGCCACGCCATCGAAAGTCTGGGCGGCTATTGGCACGGCGAATGTGTCGCCATGGGCATGATGCCCCTGTGCGCGCCTGCCCTGCGCCCTCGCCTTTCGGCCGTCTTGGAACGCTATAACCTGCCCTGCCACTGGCAAGGTCAGCCTCAAACCCTCTTGGCGGCCGCTGCCCACGATAAAAAAGCCAACGCCAACGGGGTCTCGGTGGTAACGGTACCCGAAATCGGCCGTTTTACCATCCAATCCTGGTCTATGAAACAACTACAACAGGTCATGGAGGACTATTTCTCATGAAAGCCACCTACGGACAAAGCGTGACCCTTACCATAGCCGGCGAAAGCCACGGCCCGGCCCTGACCGCCATTCTGGCCGGTCTGGCCCCCGGTCTCGCCGTCGACAAGGCCGCCCTGCGCGCCGCTCTCGACCGTCGCCGTCCCCATAACGCCCTCTCGACCGCCCGTCGCGAAAGCGATGCCTTCGAGATCCTTTCGGGTGTCTTTAACGGCTATACCACCGGCACCCCCATTACCTTTGTCATTCGCAACGCCGATACCCACTCGCACGATTATGCCGCTATGGCTACCACCGCCCGACCCGGCCACGCCGATTGGGCTGCCCAATGCAAATACCACGGCTTTCAAGACTATCGCGGCGGCGGCCACTTCTCGGGTCGCATCACCGCCGCCTTAACGCTGGCCGGCGCCCTGTGCCGCCAAGCCCTGCTGAGCAAGGGCATCCGCATCGCCGCTCATATCGCCGCCTGCGCCGATATCCACGACCGCCCCTTTGCTGACCCCCTCGCCGATATGGACAAACTCGACAGCCTCGATTTTGCCGTTTTGGACGACGCGGCGGCCCAACAGATGCAGCAGGCCATTTTAGCCGCAAAAGCCGACTCAGACAGCGTCGGCGGCATATTGGAGACGTTGGTTATCGGATTGCCTTGCGGCGTCGGAGAGCCCTTTTTTGACAGCGTAGAGAGCCAGCTGGCTCACATGCTCTTTTCCATTCCTGCCGTCAAGGGCGTTTCCTTCGGCGACGGCTTTGCCTTATGCAGCCGCCGAGGCTCACAGACCAACGACCCGCTGCGTGTGACTGACGGTGTCATCACCCCCGTTACCAATCGCATGGGCGGCGTCTGCGGCGGCATTACCGACGGCAGCCCCCTGCGTTTTTCCTGTGCCGTTAAACCCACGCCCTCTATTGGTGTTGAACAACAAAGCGTTGATTTCAAAAACAAAACCAATACCACACTGACCGTTACGGGTCGCCACGACCCGGCCATCGTCCATCGCGCCCGCGTGGTGGTCGAATGTGCCACCGCGCTGACTCTGTGCGATATGCTCTGTGCCCGCTTTGGCACCGATTGGTTGGTGAATCCATGAAATACGGTCTGATCGGAGAAAAACTCGGACACAGCTTCTCCCCCGAGATCCACGCCTGCATCGGCGATTATCGCTATGAACTGGTCGAATTGACCCCCGAAGAGGTCATTCCTTTTTTCGAAAAGCGCGATTTTTGCGCTGTCAATGTCACCATTCCCTATAAGGAAACGGTCATCCCCCTGTGTGATTGGATCGACGAGTCGGCTCGCGCCATGGGTGCTGTCAACACGGTGGTCAATCGCAACGGCAAACTCTACGGCTACAACACCGATTTCGGCGGACTCAAAGCCATCATCAACCATACCGGCGTTGACCCCAAAAACAAAAAAGCTCTCATCCTCGGCAGCGGCGGCACCTGCAAAACAGCCTGCGCCGTATTGCGCGCCATGGGTATCGGCGAAATCGTCATCGCCGGACGCACGCCGCGCCAAGGCATCGTCGGCTACGACGCCCTACCCTGCGACGCCGAGATCCTGGTCAACACCACCCCCTGCGGCATGTACCCCAACCTCGACGGCATGGCTGCCGATCCGGCACAGTTTCCCCATCTCCAAGCCGTTATCGACGTGATATACAACCCCCTGCGCACCGATCTTTTGCAAAAGGCGCAGGCGCTGGGCATCCCCCATTGCGGCGGCCTGCCCATGCTGGCCACCCAAGCCATTCTCTCGGCCGAACACTTTTTCGACCGTCAGTTTGATACGGGACAAGTCGCACAGATGGTGCGTAAAATCGAAAAAAGCAAAACCAATATCGTTCTCATCGGCATGCCCGCCTGCGGAAAAACCACCGTCGGCAAGGCCTTGGCCCAAGCACTCGGTCGCCCCTTCTTTGATTTGGATGAGCAGCTCGTCCGTCGGATCGGACGCTCCATTCCCGATATCTTTGCCAACGAGGGCGAAGTTGCCTTCCGGGCCTATGAACACGATACGGTTCGCGCCATGGCCGGACAGACCGGCTGCGTCATCGCCACCGGCGGCGGCGTGGTGCTAAACGCCGAAAATATCCGCTATCTCAAAAAGAACGGTCACCTCTATTTTCTCGACCGCTCCCCGGATCGCCTGATCCCCACCGCCGACCGCCCCACCGCCTCGTCGGCACAAGCCCTGCAACAACGCTTTACCGAGCGCTACCCGCTCTATCTCCAATACGGCGACTGCCGCATCGACGCCGACATGACGGTGTCCGATGTCGTAAAGGCCATTTTAGAGGATGTACTATGAAAATATTAGTTATCAAC
>CALBKB010000096.1 GCA_937892635.1 uncultured Clostridia bacterium | reverse complement strand
CGGCTCGACGAGATCAACGAAAACGCCGAGATCGGCTACTGCATAGGTGCGTCTTACTGGGGTCAAGGCATTATGACCGAGGCCGCCCACGCCGTCCTTGATTACCTCTTAGAACAGGTCAACTGCCACCGCGTTGTCATCTGCCATGCACCGCAAAACCCGGCCTCGGGTCGCGTTGCGCAAAAATGCGGTCTGGTTTACGAGGGCACCCTGCGACAGGCCTGTAAGACCTCGCTTGGCGAATACCTCGACCTGGCCGTCTACTCCAAAATAAAAAAGGACTTCCGCTGAGGGAAGTCCTTTTCTTTGAAAGTGAGAAATTACAGTCTTGAAATATGCACAATGTCGGTGTTTTTCAAGCCTTTGAGCGAAGCGGTAAATACGGCCAGATCGCCTTGCTTGACCAGCCCCGTATCTTTGGCTTTCTGCGCCGCTACGCGGAAAAGGGATTCCACGTCATACTGCTCCTCGCACAAAATAGGCCGCACGCCCCAAGTCAAATTCAGCTGACGGCAGACCTTGGGATTGAGGCAAGGCGCGATGATCGAGCAACCGGGACGATAGGAGGAAATCAAACGCGCCGTATAGCCCGAACGGGTAACGGTGACGATAGTGTCGACGTCCATCATAAAGGAGGCCAAGGTGGCACAGTTAGAAACGGCGTTGGGAATATCCCGATGCAGTTCCAGAGAATTATGCTGGAAACGCAATTTATAGTCAATACTGTTCTCGGTTGCCTCGGCAATCTCGGCCATGGCCATCACGCTTTCAACCGGATAATCGCCTGCCGCACTCTCGCCTGAGAGCATAATGCCGGTGGTACCGTCATACACGGCGTTGGCAATATCCGAGATCTCGGCACGGGTGGGACGCGGATTATGCACCATGCTTTCGAGCATCTGGGTGGCGGTGATAACGTGCTTACCGGTACGGTAGCAGGTTTCAATAATCTTCTTTTGGATACCGGGCAGTTCGCTGTAACGAACCTCTACGCCCAAGTCACCGCGCGCAACCATGATACCGTCGGAAACCTCAATGATCTCCTGCAGGTTGCTCACGCCGCGGGTATTTTCAATTTTGGAAATGATCTGTATGTTACTGCCACCGTTTTGGTTGAGGAAACGGCGCAGTTCCAACACGTCGTCGGCACGACGCACGAAAGAAGCCGCAATAAAATCGACATCCTGCTCAATACCAAACAGAATATCGGCGCGATCAATATCGCTCATATAAGGCATATCGACGTCAACGTTGGGAATATTAAGGCTCTTATGATTCTTCAAAACGCCGCCATTGAGCGCACGGCAGGTGACCACGCCCGGCTCGACCTTGACCACGTCAAAGGCGATTAAGCCGTCATCCAACAGGATACGGTTACCCACCTCAAC
>CALBKB010000095.1 GCA_937892635.1 uncultured Clostridia bacterium | reverse complement strand
TTTTCCTCGTCCGAATAGAGGGCAACGGTGAACTGATCGGCACAGGTCAGGGTCTGGAGCTTTTCGCGGAAGGACTGATCCATGCCGCAGCTCAGCATCCGGATGATCTGAGGCAGCAGCTTCGCGCTGTCCTCCTTGCCCAGCCGGGCCAGACGCACCCAGCGTGCATAGCCGATGCTGGTGATCTTATAGTTGGCGGCAAATTGACGCAATTGACTGCGCGACCCACCCCAGACTGTCCAGGTGCGATGGGGCGTGCTTACGGTAATGAGGGTGGATAGATCCAACCCATCGGGGTATTTTTCCAAATATTCCAGCGCCAGAGCACGTTGTTTCTCGATGCGGCCTCGTTTTTCTAACGTCTGTTGTTTCGTGGTTTCTAAGCGGGGCGTTGCCTTTGCGGCCAGTTTTTTATCCAATTCGGCCAGTTGCTCATCTATTTCCTGCAGGGCGTGGTCGATCAACCGCAAATTTTCTTTGGGTTCATAGCGGGCAAACCACAACTGGGCCATGTTCTTTTCTTTGAGCATGGGGTATAGGCGACGGTAATAGTCGGGCGAACCTTCGTAAAAATGATCGCGTTCGGCGGTGTCGCGCATGATCTCAAAATAACGGTCCATTTCGTCGGACGGATAGACGCGAATGGCGGCCTCTTGGGCAAATTTGAGATTTTTACGGGCCATGCGGTCGCATTGATCATACACGCTGTCAATGCCGTCGGACAAAGAGAGTCGGAAGGTGTAACGCGGCTGCTTGTTTTCAAAATTCTTCACATAGCCACTGTGTTTCCAGCCCAGCGAGCAGAGAAATTCGGCCAAATCGCTGCGCGCCATGGTCGGTTTATCGTATTTATCCCAAGCGGCAATGGCCACATCGGGATCAATGGTCAACGCCAGAGCGTGATGCTCTTGCAAATACTTGCGCAGCAGGAGTGTCATCTCTTGCAGCAGGGCACGGTCGTCGTAGTCGGCAATCGGGCCGCGCGGACAGTAATAAAGATATTTTTTCAGTACGGGCACCGCTTTTTTGAAGAGTAAGGCGCTGGCGCACAACCGATCGTCCTGATAAAAACCGATAATTTCATGTTGCCAACCGTCGGTGGATTTGATCTGACCCCAAACGGCCGTTTGCATAAAATGCTCCTTGGGTGAGCCGATCATGAATTGTTCGTGCGTTTTGGCATCAATGGTGCGGCAGATCATACAAGTACCTCGCAATCTTGGCAAACGGGGAGGTGACCCTCCCCGTTTGTTTACCATCTTTCGTTATGTATGCGGTCGTCGCGGAAACGGTCAGGCATCGGCGGATTTTCCTTGCCGGGATGACCAATCGTTACGGCTGAAAAAATGCTGATGTGTTCGGGAATGTGACACAAGTCGGCAATGGCGTTTTGCCGATCCTCGTAAGGATGCACGGCGCACCAGCAAGCGCCTAAGCCCTGCGCGTGGGCGGCCAGCAGAATGTTCATGGTGGCGGCAGCGCAGTCGGAGTGTGCTTGCGGCCCGGTGGTGATGCGGGTATCGGCACAGACGAGCACGACGGTGTCGGCATAGCGGGCAAAGGACATGTTTGGATGATATTCCATGAGCTGTTCGCGGGTGGCTGCATCTTTGATGACCACAAAGTGCCACGGCTGACCGTTGCGGCTGGACGGGGCAAGCATGGCCGCCTTAAGGATTGCGCGTAGCTGCTCCGGTTCCACCGGCTTGTCCGTGTAACGACGCATACTGCGCCGAGAATAGAGAAAATCCAAATGATTCATATTTATTCCGCCGAAATGATGAAATAGTAGACCGGCTGACCGCCGTTGATGATGTTGATCTCGGCATCGGGCAGATGCTCGGACAACAGCATTTGCGCCTCGGTGGCCTGCTCTTTGGTGACGCCTTCTCCGTAGAAAATGTTCAGATAGGTTTCACCGCCGCTCAAACCTTCATCAGCCATTTTGCCGATGCAGTCGGCCAGCGAGCGTTCCACTTCCATGACTTTACCGTTAACAATGCCCAGATAATCACCTTTTTTGATCTCCATGCCGTCAAAAACGCTGTCGCGTGCGGCATAGGTGACCGACATGGTGGTGACGGTATTGGCCGCGTCCATCATGGCGGCGGCATTGGTGTCGGTATCGGCATCGGGGTCAAAGGCGAAGATGGCTGTGATGCCTTGGGGCACCGTTTTGGTGGGCAGAACAACGACACGCTTATCGGTTAGGTCGCTACATTGCTCGGCAGCCATAATGATGTTTTTATTGTTGGGCAGCACAAAGACCGTTTCGGCAGGGGTGCGGTCAATGGCGTTGAGGATATCCTCAGTCGAAGGGTTCATGGTTTGACCGCCCGAGATGATATAATCCACACCCAGGTCTTTGAGAACCGAGTGGAAGCCTTCGCCGGCTGCCACGGCCACGAAACCGTACGGCTTTTCGGGAGCGGCGGGCTCTTGCTTGGCTTCAGGCTGAGTATCAGAGACCAGCGCTGTATGCTGCTCCTTCATGTTTTCGATCTTAATCTTGGTCAGTGAGCCGAGTTTTACGGCCGCTTCCAAGGCCAAGCCCGGATTGTTAGTGTGAACATGGGTTTTGATAAAATCACCGGCATCAACAACCACGACGCAATCGCCGATCGTCTGCAAATAGGAACGGAAATCATCGGCCTGGGCATCGGGATCGGCTTTGTCAATCAGGAACTCGGTGCAATAGGCAAAATTGATTTCTTCGGTATCGAACGTATCAAAATCAGCCGTAGTGGCAGCTTCTTCGGTTTGTTCGATGGCAGGAATAATCTTGTTATCAAACAAAACGCTGCGCATGCCTTCCAGAACAATAACATAGCCCTGGCCGCCGGCATCAACAACACCGGCCTGTTTGAGGACGGGCAGCATTTCCGGGGTTTGCTTGAGGGCGGCCCGAGCCGCTTCCAGTTGGGCGTCAAAGACTTTGCGCAGATCCTGGCCGCTGTTGGCGGTCTTAACGGCGGCAGCGGCTATTACTTCTCAAACGGCACATTCCAGCAGATAAACTGGAAAAAGGGGAGAGGGTGGAAGATGCGGTTCTGGCAATTTATCCGTTGAAGAAGATTGCAAAAGACCATCTTATGCAGCTTCTTCTCATCTACGATGAGGCCACCCAACTTCATGGGAAGACGACCAAGGTAGATGTTGTCGGCGATGGTCAACTCAGGGCAAAGGTTAAGCTCCTGG
>CALBKB010000094.1 GCA_937892635.1 uncultured Clostridia bacterium | reverse complement strand
TGGGAATGTAGCTGGAGGTGATCCAGGTGCAAGGACCATGATGCAAGGTGGTCAGGAAGCTCATGCCCTGCCAGCCCATGCCGCGATTGAAGGCACCGTCGGCGCCGCCGATGGCATAATCGGCTTGCAGGAACAGACCCGGGCCGATGGTGTTGGCGGTGCAGGGGACGAGGGTGGTTCTGCTCTTAAAGCTGGTGATGGCATTTTGCTCGATGGTCAGCGGGTGGAGTTTGGCACCGATGCGATGGGTGGCTTGCTTCCACTCATCAACACTGGCATAGTCCTCGGCAAATTGGGGCTCCCAGAAGGCGATGTGACACATTCTGCCGATACCGTAGACCAGTACCAGTTTAGCGCCTTCGGCTTTCAAAGCGGCGATCTTGCCGGCATAGGTGGGCAGATTGTCGCGGGTGGCAAAGTTGCGCTGATTCTCGGGCACGGTGTTGTCGAGCTTGTTGAAGAAGGCCTTCTTCATCGAGAATTCGAAGGAGGCGGGATCGCTGCTGCTGAGGGTATTGCCCTCGGCGTCGGCCCACTCGTCCATATTGAAGGTGTAGACGTGATCGCAGGCTACCTTCCACTCGTTGAGGAAGTAGGCCGCCCAACGATACATACCCATCGGACCGACGGGCAGGATCATGGCCAATTTCTGATTGGCTTCGCGGGTGGTTTTGATCTGCATGGCGATCTCGTGGCCCATCAGGGTATCAAAATCGCCCAAGCTCTCGCAGGCGACGGGATTGAAGTCCTTGTTCCAGAAGTCTTCTCTGGCTACGCCCTTGTCGCAGCAAGCGTCAATTTTGGCCATATCCCATCCCTTGGGATAGAAACCCTCTAAGAGGGAACCTTTTACAGTACTCATGAAATCCATAATGTTTTCTCCTTTCGGTTGTTACGGTAATAAACGTTTGGTGGTGCCTTTGAGATAGACCTGGCACATGCGGAAGCCTTCGGCATAGTCGGCACCGCACTGATAGCCACGGTATCGGGCGAAGGTTCTGACCATGTCGGCAAAGTCGACATTGTCATGCTCACGCATCCAGACTAACTGGCTGGCGTGACATTCGAGCATTTCCATTTTCAACTCGATGGTGTCGGTGATGTCAACGTATTCGGTGGGGATGAAGTTAACGCCGGCGATGGTATCCATATAATAGATGGGTACGAGCTTGGCCGGTTCGCCGTCCTCGCTGCTGAATACGTGCGGGTAATCGGTGTAGTTGGGCAGGGTGGCCGTGAAGCTGGCATCAAAGACCAGGCGGGAAACGGCCGTGTGGTCGGGCATATAGTCGTCAGGATTATGGGTAATGATGACGTCTGGGTTGGCGTAGCGGATCAGATCGACGATCTTATCACGAGCCGCCTTGTTGTTGTCGAAGATCTCCAGATCGTCAAAGCCGACCGAGAGCACTTCGATGCCGGCCAACGAGCCTGCCTTTTTGGCCTCATTGGCGCGCATGACGCGCAGTTCATCGGGCGGAATGACAACATGTCCCAAATTGCCGCTGGAAACGTGGGCTACGATGACACGATCACCGCGCTTGACGCATTTGGCCAGCGTTCCCGCGCAACAAACTTCGATGTCGTCGGGATGGCAACCAATAGCTAAAACGTTCATGATACTCCTCCTTAGTATAAGTTACTTTTATTATATGGGAAAAAGAGAGAATTGTGGATTGACAAAGTGACTATTTTTTTATAAAATAAGCCTATCATATAATGTTGTCTTGCTGTGAACTTTTTAAGAGAATGGGGGAGCAGGGTGCGCGGGTTTACGCTAAAGGAGCCGATTCGTGTGGATCGGCTGATGAGCGATTTTTATTATGAGTTTCCCGATGATTTCCATTATGAAGGTGAACGTCATTCAGGGTGGGAGTTTGTGTATGTGGAAAGCGGGAAGGTGAGCATTGGTGCCGATCATGCGACCTATCTGTTGAAGAAGGGGGAAATGGCCTGCCACAAGCCCTATCAATTTCATAATATTCGCCCCTACGAGAAGGGGACGGCAGTGATCATTTTCTGCTTTGATACCGAAAGCGAGCACATGGAGTATTTTAATAATAAGATATTGTCGGTCAACCAGAGGCAGAAGCAGTATATCAACGACATTGCCAATCGCGGGCGTGCCGTTTTTCTGCCCAAGGGGCCGTTGGAGATTGCTAAGGATCGACAGATGGATCGGTCGCCCGATGCCGAAGAGATGGACGAGCAATTTATTAAGAATTCAATCGAGCTGCTGATTATCTCATTGCTGAGCGCTGACGCGACCGAGAAGAAGCGCCGCATATCCCTCTACGAGCACGTGGCTCAGCGGCAGACGTTGACTGAGAGCATCATTACCTATCTCAAAGAGAATTTGGGACAGGAGGTGCATTTGGAGGATATCTCGCGGCAATTTTCCTATTCCCTTTCCAGTATTAAGCGCATATTTAAGGAGGAAACGGGCATGGGCATGATCGGATATCTCAACCGTTTGCGCCTGGAGGAGGCCAAGGCGCTGTTGCGCGACACAACGCTGAGCATCGGTGAGATCGCCATGCGGGTGGGGTATGCCAACACCTATTATTTTTCAAACGCTTTTAAGAAGAAATGGGGCGAAAGCCCGTCCAAGTTCCGCATCAAAGAAAAAGGAGAAGAGGCATGAAAACAGTATGTATAACGGGTGCCAACAAGGGCATCGGGTTCGCCTGCGCCAAGCAGTTTTTGGAGATGGGCTATCGGGTTATTCTGGCGGGGCGCAACGCCGAGCGATTGCAGGCGGCGGTAGCGCGGCTGGGAAGCGACCGTGCGGCCTACGTGGTGTGGGACGTGTCGGATATTCATCAGGCCTCGTCGGCTATTGCCGCGGCGCATGAGTTGTTCGGTGATGTTGACACTTTTATCAACAACGCAGGCATTGTGACCGAAGAGGATATCACGGGCAAAGATTTTCTGGAGAAGACGGAAGAGGCGTGGGACGCTACCATGAACACCAACCTCAAGGGACTGTTCTTTGCTATGCAGGCGCAGGCTAAGTATATGATCGGTCATGGCATAGAGGGACATATCGTGAACGTTTGTTCCGAAATGAGTTTTCGGCCTGCCTACAATGCTTATACAACCAGTAAGTGGGGCGCGCGCGGGCTGACGATGGGGCTGGCCAAGCGGTTGGCCAAGGACGCAATCATTGTTAACGGCATTGCGCCAGGGGAGACGGCC
>CALBKB010000093.1 GCA_937892635.1 uncultured Clostridia bacterium | reverse complement strand
CACAAGCGTCCCATTCCCAAAGAAACAAAAGATTTATACGGTTACTTCGGGGATGGCTGGTCGCAGGCATATTGTGTGCAGGGCCATCGCTATGCGTGGCCGTTGGAAGATGAATATATCTATGTATTTACCCATTATGCCAAACATTATCGCTTGAGCGGTATCGGTCTTCGTCAGGTTATTGATCTGTGGGTCATGCATCGCACCTATCCCAATATGGACTATGCAAAAATAGAGTCGGAGCTGGAAAAACTTCATCTGCTTGATTTCTATCGAAACACCGTTCGCACCATTCGCAGTTGGTTTGAGGACGGTCCGGAAGATGAAATCACACAGTTATTGGGACAATATATCTTTGATAGCGGAAGCTGGGGCAGTTTGAAGGCAAAGGTATTGTCTCGCGGCGTGCGGTATCGCTCGTCGGATCATTCGGCCAAGGGTCGCAATGCCTTCCGTCTGGTTTTTCCTACCCTGGCCTTCATGGAAGGACAGTATCCGATTTTGGATAAACACGCATGGCTGTTGCCCATCTGCTGGGTGGCGCGTTGGTTTGCCATTCTCCTCTTTCGCCGCCAAAACATCTCATCGCGCATACAGGAAATGACCATCATGGATGAGCAGAATTTGTCCGATTTCGAAAAAAACATGGTGGCGGTTGGGCTATATTACCACTTTGAGGATTGACCCAAATAACTTGACAGCATCATAGCTGAGCGTGTATACTTTATAGTAGAATACTAGGCAAGAAAGGAACGTATGACTATGAATAAAAAACTCATCGTGGGTCTGTTATCCGTTTTAATGATTTTAGCGCTTGTATTGGTAGGCTGCGGCAAAAAGCCGGAACAGACGCCTTCCGATTCGGAAATTTCCCTGCCTGCTTCGGGTGTGGAAATTTGGGACGATGACCTGATGGATTCCGGTAATTCGTCCTCGCAGTCCGGTTCCCAGTCCGGTTCCCAGTCCGGCTCGCAGTCCGGTTCCCAGTCCGGTTCGCAGTCGGGTAACAGTTCGTCGGGCAATTCGTCCGGCAGCTCGGCACCTTTTGTACCTAATAAGAACATGACGTATTTGCAACACGAGAGCTTGTCGGATGAAGAAAAACAAGCTTTCGGCAAGACCTTTGATAAACAATTGGATTACATAAAGTGGGTCGCGGAAGCTAAGGCCAAACACGATGCCGAGCAAAATAAGGGCAGCATCACCATCGAAGGCAGTGACTTCAATATCGGTGATTATGTGAACCCGTAATGGAACAGTATTATAAGATTGCGGGCTTGACCGTTGCTATGGCTTCCCATGGCATGACGGAACAGCGCGCCCAAAAATATCTTTGCCCGCCGCCCGAAACGGTCGATATTCGGATCGTTTCCCGTTGGGAGCAGGACAAACATAAGTATCCGCAATTTTCGGATAATGTTGGCGAATACATGATCACGGCGGCCGACTTCTATAGGGGATTGCTCAACTTTGACGGCATGATGTTGCACGCATCGGCCGTGGTTGTTGATGGATGGGCCTATTTGTTTACGGCTAATTCCGGTGTGGGAAAATCCACCCATACAACGCTGTGGCTCAGCGCCTTTGGCGAGCGAGCCCATATCCTGAATGACGACAAGCCGGCCCTTCGCCGTGAGCAGGGGCGTTGGTATGCCTACGGCACACCTTGGAGCGGCAAGCATGACATCAGTTCGAACGAGCGGGTGCCGGTTGCCGGTATCGCCTGCCTAAGTCGTGCCGAGGAAAATCATATTGAGCCCTTCACCGGGACGGAAGCAATCGCTTCTCTTTTCCGTCAGGTGAACCGTCCTCGGCAACGCGAAAACCGCATCAAACTGTTGCAGTTGTTGGATCAGCTCATTCGTGAAGTGCCGATCTGGCATCTCTCTTGCAATAAAGAGCCGCAGGCGGCGTTGGTTGCCTATACGGCTATGAACAAAGGAAAGGATTCGATCGAATGAAACTCAAAGACGGATTTGTTCTGCGCGAAGTCGCAGGCGATATCGTTGTTATCCCCTCGGGCGACACGCTGGATCTGAACATGATGATCACCCTCAATGAAACCGGTTGCTTTCTGTGGAACCTGCTGGAGAAGGGTGCGCAACAATCGGAATTGGTCGAGGCCTTGACGGGTGAATATGATGTTTCGGCCCAGGATGCCGAAAAGCATGTCGAAGCCTTTGTGGCTAAGCTCAATGAAAACGGTCTTCTCCTCTGAGCGTCAACTGCCGATGGCGCAGATCATGCCGCTTATCCGTGAGCAGCTTGACGGCGGACATTCGGTTCGGCTGTCACCCCGCGGTGTCAGTATGCTGCCCATGCTCAGGCAGGGTCGGGATAGCGTATTGCTCTCTCCGCTTCCCGAAAAATTGCATAAATACGACCTGCCCCTGTATCAGCGCGAGGATGGAGATTATATTTTGCATCGTATCATTCGGGTCGACCAAGGGTATACCTGCATGGGGGATAACCAATTTATTGAGGAACCCAATCTTAAACACGAGCAGATGATCGCGGTTGTGACCGCTTTCTATCGCGGGAATCGCAAGATTTCTGTCGATGCGCTCAGTTATCAACTCTATTGCCGACTATGGTGCGTCAGCCGTCCGTTGCGTCGGTTTTGGCGCCGCGGTATCGGTTGGCTACGGAGGCATTTTCGATGAGTAAAAAAACAACCGGTCAATGGATTATAGGCAAGATCCGCAAACGCATCCCCGGTGTGCTGATTATGACTCTCAGCCATATGGGTTCGGCTTTGCTGGGTGTTGCCTTTGCTTTCACTTGCAAAAACATGATAGACCATGCTTTGAGTCGAAACGAGCAAAGTTTTTTCCGGGCCTGTCTGTGCCAAGCCCTGATTATTCTGGGCATGCTGTTATGCACCGTTATCTATCGGCATTTGCACGGCCGCTTGGCGGCCGATATCGATCGGGATTTTAAACGCTCTCTCTTTTTTCGTTTGACAACAGGGGATTATGCTACCGTTTGTGGGTATCATACAGGTGACCTGATCAATCGCTTGAATAACGATGTGCGCATCGTGCACGAAGGCGTACTGGGCGTGTTGCCTAATGCCGCTGCCATGATCACCAAATTGATCGCCGCTATCGGCGTTCTGGCCCTGCTCGAACCCCTCTTTACCGTTGCTGTGGTGTCGGTTGGTTGCCTTGTTTTGTTGGTGACCGGCCTGCTTCGTCCCAAGATCAAGGCCATCCATAAAAAGGTCAGCGAAGAAGACGGTCGGGTATCCGGCTTTATTCAGGAAGCCCTTGAAAAATTATTGATGGTGCAAGCGCTGGACGTGGCGCCGCAGATGCAACAACGGTCCGACGGGCTGCTGAATAGACGCTATCAGGCACAGATGCGCCAAAAAAATATGTCGTTGTTGACCCATACCGCCGTTCACTTTTTAATGAATACCGCGGGCTTTTTGGCGCTCATTTGGTGCGCCTTCGGTTTGTTTGCCGGTACCTTAAGTGTGGGTACGCTGACGGCTACCACACAGTTGGTCAGCCAGCTGCAACGGCCGTTTATCGGTATGTCCGGCATTATTCCCCAGTATATGGCCATGCTCGCTTCAGCCGAACGCTTGATGGAGCTTGAACAAATCAAGAGCGACGAGAAGGCCGATATATCCCTGCCTGATTATACCACCATAACCGGCATCGGCGCTGAGAATCTTACCTTTACCTATGATCGGGATACCGTCTTTTCCGATACCTCGTTCTGGTTGCCCACCGGCGGCTTTGTCGCGGTGAAGGGCGCATCGGGCATCGGAAAAAGCACCTTACTCAAACTCCTTCTGGGCATCTTTCATCCCCAATCGGGTAGGCTTTATGCTCAGTACGGCGATCAGCGTATTACCATTAACCGCCAGACCCGTAGTCTGTTCACCTACGTGCCGCAGGGCAACCTGTTGCTCAGCGGAACCTTGCGTGAGAATTTGACGGTTGTTAAGCCGACGGCTACCCAAGAGGAGATCGATCAGGCGGTGTATGTCGGTGCAATGGACGAGTTTCTTCCCTTGTTGCCGGACGGACTGGAAACGCGAGTGGGGGAAAATGCCACAGGGCTTTCCGAAGGTCAGTCGCAGCGTCTGGCAATTGCCCGTGCCGTCTTGGGCGGCGCTCCCATTCTGTTGCTGGATGAATGTACTTCGGCATTGGATGAAAAGACCGAGCAAACGGTTTTGCATCGATTGCGTGACCTGCCGGGTCGTATGTGCATTGCCGTGACCCACAGACCGGCCGCGCACGACTTGTGCGACTGGACGTTGGCAATTGATAACGGTCAGGTGCGGGCTGAAAAAGTATACCGATAAGCACCTTGACACAGAGAAATACTTATGATAAAATTGGCAAACGGAAGGGATGAGTGCATGACTCTTGCCGACATTCAGGAACGTTTGGAAATCTGTCCGCTGGTTGCGGCAGTTCATGGGGATCGGTTTGATCAGGCACTGGAATCGCCCACCGAAATCGTATTTGTATTAGAAGGTACGGTTATGACGGTGGCCGAACAAATCCGCCGTGCCCATGAAAAGAACAAAGCCATCTTTGTTCATATCGATCTGATGCGTGGCATCGGTAAAGACCGTTGCGGCGTGGAGTATTTGGTTGATCTGGGGGTAGACGGTATTATCAGCACCCGCGCCTCGTTGATCAAGAGTGCCAAAGAGCTCGGCGTGATCGCTATTCAGAGATATTTTGCCGTCGATTCCCAAGGAATCGAAAGCATCCGAGACATGATCGGAGCAACCCGTCCCGATTTCATTGAAATCCTTCCGGGTGTCGTTAATAAGGTCATCGCTCGCTTTGCGGCAGACGATATCCCCGTCATTGCCGGCGGCTTGATCGAAACCAAA
>CALBKB010000092.1 GCA_937892635.1 uncultured Clostridia bacterium | reverse complement strand
ATCCCGACCCGTCACAAAATCCAAAATGGCTTTGCGATACGGATAGTTCATCACCGAATCCAATTCGCCATCGGTAAAATATTTGCGACGCTGTCCGTAACTAATCTTATTGGACGCGTCCTCCCAAACCTCACCAATGAGTAAGGCATCCGGTTTAACTTGTTTTACCCTGGCTCGCAAACGCGCAATGAAAGCATCCGGTAACTCATCCGCCACATCCAAGCGAAAACCGTCGGCTCCGGCCCGTAGCCAATGAGCAATAACGCTGTCCTCGTCCTCTATGATGTACCGACAAAAACTCTCGTCCATTTCATTAACACACGGCAAAGTCTTTATACCCCACCATGATGTATATTTTTCCGGATAGTTCTGAAAATCATACCATGACCGATACGGAGAATCAGGATTGGCCAACACGTCTTCAAAATATAAGCTTTTACTGCCGGTATGAGAAAATACACCGTCAAGAATAATCTTCATGCCTCGTCGATGCGCCATACGGCACAACCGAGTAAAGTCCTCCTGCGTACCAAGTAATTCATCAATTTTTTTATAGTCCGCGGTATCGTATCTATGATTGGACCAAGCCTTAAAAATCGGGTTCAAATAGATAATTTTTACCCCTAAATCCACCAAATAGTCGAGTTTTTCAGCAATTCCACGCAAATTTCCACCAAAAAAATCGCAATTTAGCACTTCCCCATGGGAATTGGGGTGATATTCCGGTACGTCATTTTTATCTTCATGTACCCAAAACGGCTCTATCTTTCCCCTTGTATCACACACACCCTTGGCAAAAAAACGATCGGGAAAAATCTGATACATGACGGCACCTGAGCAATCAATCGGCACTGAGAAATCAGCAGGGATACAAGATAACTGCCACAGATCGCCGGCTTCCATGTTTGTCTGGTCATAATCTTTTCTGTAAAGCGAAAATACTTCATGCTCGGTTGTGATGCGAAAGTAATAGAAATATAACCCATTGCGCATCAAGGAAAAGCAACAGGAAAAAACATCATAATCCCCTGCCTCACCGCTGCGCTCCACGGAAAATGAGGCATACTCAGAGCCGTCTTCGCGGTTAACCATCAGTTGTACGGCAACCGCGGCGCAAGATTTTGGAATATGAATGTTGATACTGCAACTTTGCCCTTCGGTCAAACAACCGAAGGGCGATTTGAATTGCAGATTTTTACTGTCATACAGGATGCGCATTATTTTATCTTCCAGATATTATTTGCATATTCCAGCACGGCGCGATCGGCAGAAAAGACACCGGCCTTGGCGATGTTATACAGCGACATACGCATAAACTTATCCTTATTCAAATACGTTTCGCCTACCTCTCGTTGCGCGCGGGCATAGTCATTAAAATCTGCCAAAATCATATATTGATCCGCTACGCCAAAGCGATCGGTTAAGAGAGATGCAGCGATATCATCAAAGCGTTTACCAAGCACACCGGATGTGAGCATTTGAATTACCGCCTGCAACTCAGAATTCGCCGCCAAATAATCTTGCGGGAAATAGCCGCTGCTCCACAAGGCATTGACCTGATCAACGTTCATGCCGAACAGGAACATATTTTCATCGCCTACCTGCTCACAGATCTCAACATTGGCGCCATCAAGCGTGCCTAAAGTTACCGCACCGTTAATCATCAACTTCATATTACCGGTACCGGACGCTTCTTTACCGGCAATGGATATCTGCTCCGAGATCTCAGCAGCAGGAATGATAAGTTCAGCCAGGGATACGCGATAATCCTCCAAGAATACAACCTTGATTTTATCTCGCGTTAACGGATCGGAATTAAGCAGATCCGATACGGCGGAAATCAAACTGATGATCTGCTTGGCAAGATCGTAGCCCGCCGATGCCTTAGCACCGAAAATATAGGTGCGCGGAACAAATTCTTCATTGGGATGATTCTTTATGTGCTGATACATATACAAGATTTGCAGCACATTGAGCAACTGGCG
>CALBKB010000091.1 GCA_937892635.1 uncultured Clostridia bacterium | reverse complement strand
GCAGACTGTACCGCGTTTGCATATGCCACATTCCATGAGGACTTCATGAAAAACCACATCACGCTGATCGGCTGTCCGAAGCTCGACGAGGGCGACTACGCCGAAAAGCTGACCGAGATCTTCTCCGGTATCACCCGCATGAAGGATGAAGACGGTGTCTACACCCCGCTTCGCTTCACCGATGAGGAGTTAGCCGCCTACGAGAAGGATCCCACCATTCCGTATTCTAAGTGCACCACCGGTGTGCGTATGGACTTCTATACCGACGCACAGGAAATTTCCTTCAAGTTCAATATCGACAATGCCTACCACGATAACCTGGAAGGTTTCCCCAGCGACAGCTTTGACATCTATGAGAACGGCGAGTACAAGGAGAGCATCATCGCTTCCGGCTCCTCGACCGTGCGCCTGGTGAGCTATACCCGTCAGTCGACCGATGCCGAAAGCCGCATCACCATTGTCTTCCCCATGCGTCATGAAACCAGAATCCATACCCTTTCGCTGGGCAACTATCGTCCCTACACCGATTACAGCAAAAAGATCCTCTTCTTCGGTGACTCCATCACCCAGGGTCTGTTTGCCGATATGCCCTCCGAAAACTATGTTGATCAGGTCTGCCGCGCCATCAATGCCGACTACCTGAACCTGGCCGTCGGCGGCGAGAAGTTCCGCTTTGAGGCACTGGCCGATAACGTGCCCTTTGAGCCCGACCATATCGTCATCGCGCTGGGCACCAACGATAAGCATCAGCACTATACTCTTCCCGAAATCGAGAAGAACTGCAATCAGTATTGCGATCGTATCACCCGCCTCTATCCCAACGTTCCCGTTACCTTCATCACGCCCTTTGAAGATCAGGGACAGGAGCACGTCGATATGTACACCAAGACCGCCGAGAAGTATGGCTTCAAGGTTGTTGACGGCCGCACCCTCATTCCTGCGGTAGCTGCCAACTTCAACCCCGACGGTGTGCATCCGTCCTCTATCGGTTTCAAACTGATCGCCGAAAACCTGCTGCCCCTGCTGAAACAGCACATGGGAATCTAAAGGAGAAGACACATGAAGAAACATATTAGCCTGCTCCTTGCTGCTCTGTTGTTGCTCGGGTTGCTGGCCGGCTGCGGATCTCAATCCGCCACGGGCGACGTAGCCGACCCCGCAACGGTGGCTAAGGCATGGATCGAGGAACAGATTGAAAAAAACACCCTCTTCTCCTTCGGCTATGACGGCGCCGAACACGCCAACCATATCAAGAAGTGGAAGAAGACGGTCGAAACCACCGATAACGGCTGGACCGTTACCTATAAAAACGGCGACGTTACCGCTTGGTCGGAGATCACCTTCGACGAAGAGATGGCTGCCATCGAATGGACCAACTATTTCAAAAACGAAGGTTCGTCCGATTCTCCCGTTATCAGCAACATTCAGGCCATCGATAGTGTCGTTACGATTGAAAACCCCGTCATTACCACCGCCAACGGTTCCAACGACCGTCCGGATGACTTCCTCCCCCTTTCCGTCGACCTGGTGGAAATGGGCGCTCATACCTCGCAGACCTCCGGTGGCCGTTCCTCGCAGGACGCTCTCCCGTACTTTGATATCTGCAACGGTGAGCATGGTGTCATGCTGGCAATCGGGTGGACGGGTGACTGGAAAGCCGACTTTGTCCATGAAGAGGGCAACGTCACCATCACCGCCGGCATGCAGAAGACCAATATCGCCCTGCACGCCAACGAGCAGATCCGCACCCCGATGATCATGCTGCAATTCTTTGCCGGCAACCAGAACGCCGGTCATAACGCCTTCCGTCGTCTGATCATCAAGAACTATACCCCCAAGGATGAAGAGGGTAAGCCCGTGACCGATCTGCCCATCTTCATGGGTTGCGACAACGTGGAAAATGAGGCCGGCATCATCAATGCGGTCATTAAGAGAATGGAAGAAGGCCGCGAAGTCGACGGCGTCTGGATCGACGCTACCTGGTACGGCGGGCTGACCACCGACAACATCATCAGCGACTATACGTGGAACAAGTATCTGGGCGATTGGTACTTCAACCCCGACCGTTTCTCCAATGGGGACATCTCGGAGGTCGGTACTTGGCTGGAAGAGCGCGATATGGATCTGATCATCTGGTTCGAGCCCGAACGCATTTGCGGCGACTCGGCGCTGGCCAAGGAGCATCCCGAATGGCTGCTTGACGGCTTGGGCGAATTTGGCAACCCGAAAAAGTACCCGCTGTACCTGTATGACCTGGGTAACGATGACGCCTGTGACTATCTGATCGAGATGATCAGCGGCGTGATCAAAACCAACAAGATCACCTGGTACCGTCAGGACTTCAACTGCAACCCCGCCGATGTGTGGGCTCTCCACGATGAGGGTGCCAACCGCGTCGGTGCCAGCGAGATCCATTACGTCACCAACCTCTATCGTTATCTCGACGGTCTGGTAGAAAATAACCCCGGTCTGATGATTGACAACTGCGCTTCGGGCGGTCGTCGTTTGGATCTGGAAATGGTTAAGCGTTCCTTCACCTATTGGCGTACCGACTTCTCCTCGCAGACGTTCGGCACCGCCGATCAGATCCGTGGCATCAACTATAACCTGACCTGGTGGCTGCCCCTGCACGGCGGCGGTTACCCGCACTTTAACAACGCCGGTCTGACCTACAACCTGCGTTGCTTCATGAGTGCCTTCTATAACCTGGGCTTCTTCTCTCCCGAGCAGACGGTTCAGAAGATCTATAAGCAGAATCGTATTTGCAGCGAAATGATGGCCTATGACTATTATATTCTGCCCTATGGCGTGGGTCTGGACGGTGCCACCGATAACGTGGCCTACCAGTTCAACGTTCCCGAGCAGGGTCGTGGCTATATCATAACCTTCCGTCCCATGGCCAGCGTCGAAGCTTCGACCAACTATCAGATTCAGGATCTTGACCCCAACGCTATGTATAAGGTCGAGGTCGTCGATTCGGGCGATGTTCTCACCGTATCCGGTTCCGATCTGATGACCAAGGGTCTCACCTGCGAATACCCCGATGCCGCCTTCTCGATGCTCATTTTCTACGAGAAGATGTAACTATGTCATAAATAAGCAGAAAGCGTCATGCTTTCTGCTTGTTTTTTTTACCAATATGCAGTATAATACCAAGTAATAAGACTATGCTAGAGAAGGGAAGGGGAGCGATGAAACAACTAATCACCGAGAGCCGTATCCTGCTCCGCTCCATCCCCGCCACCGTCGTCACTCTCTTCACCGTCAGCGTTATCTGTATGAACCTGCTGGCCAATAAAACCCTCGTTCAACTCAACTGGCTGGCGCTCGACGGCGGTGTACTCATCTCCTGGCTCTCCTTTTTGTGCATGGATATCATCACCAAGCATTTCGGCCCCAAAGCGTCCACCCTCATTTCCATCCATGCCGTCTGTATCAATTTGCTCACCTGTCTGATCTTTTATATCGTCAGCATCATTCCTTCCACCGCCAACGACTACCACGCTTTCGACAGCATCTTCGGCGGTACCTGGTTTATCTTGCTGGGCAGCACCGTCGCCTTTTTGGCCTCGGCGGTGGTCAATAACCTCTTGAATTGGCTCATCGGCCGCGCCTTCCGCCGCCACCCCGACGGTCGCACCGCCTATATGGCCCGCTCCTATATCTCCACCTTCATCGGACAGTTTCTTGATAATTTTATCTTTTCCTTGATCGTCTTTCGCGGCTTTGCCCCCGTCTTTTGGGACGGCTTTTCCTGGACGGTGCTCCAATGCGCCATGTGCGCGCTCACCGGCGCCGTCGCCGAACTGCTCATGGAAGTCCTCTTTTCTCCCATCGGCTACCAAATCCCCCGCCGCTGGAAGCAAAGCGGTGTCGGCCGCGATTATTTTGATTACATAGCAAAGGATGCAGCAGCATGAAGGTTTTGATCACCGGCACCTCCCGCGGCATCGGCAAGGCCATGGCCGAACGCTTTCTGCAAGAGGGTCACACCGTCATCGGGTTCGACCGCCAAGCCGCAAGCCTGACCCACCAAAACTATACCCATCACCGTTGCGATATCCGCGACACGGCCGCCCTGCCCGCCGTAGACGGGGTGGAAATTCTGATCAATAATGCCGGCACCCAAAACGAGTCGGATATTGATACCAACCTCAAAGCCCTTATTGCCGTCACCGAACGCTATGGCGTGCACAAGCATATCCGCTCGATCCTGAATATCGGCTCGGCCAGCGCCCACACCGGCTCGGAATTTCCGGAATATTGCGCCAGCAAAGGCGGCGTGGTGGCCTATACCAAAAACACCGCGCTGCGTGTCGCCCCCTTCGGCGCCACCTGCAACAGCCTTGACCCCGGCGGCGTGCTTACGCCCCTGAACGATTGCGTTATTCAAGACCCCGCCCTGTGGTCGCAGATCATGGAGCAGACCCCCCTTAAGCGCTGGGCCTCCGCCGAGGAAATCGCCGATTGGGCCTATTTTCTCACCGTTATCAACCGCTTCGGCACCGGTCAAAGTATCGTGGTCGACGGCGGCGAAAGTTTGTACCACCGCTTCATTTGGAAGGATTAATCAATAAAGGAGAATCATCATGGACAAGAAGGTACATCAACTGCTCAACGAGCAAATCAACAAGGAATTCTATTCGGCCTATCTCTATCTGGACTTTTCCAATTACTTCAAGGCCGCCAACCTCGACGGCTTTGCCAATTGGTATATGATCCAGGCGCAGGAAGAGCGCGACCACGCCATGCTCTTCTACACCTATCTGCAAAACGAAGGCATGCCCGTCACCCTCGATGCCATCGCCAAGCCCGATAAGGTTTTTTCCGAGCATATTCAGGTCCTGCAAGCCGGGTTGACCCATGAAAAATACGTCACCTCGCTCATCAACGATATCTACGCCGCCGCCTACGACGTGCGCGATTTCCGCACCATGCAGTTCCTCGACTGGTTCGTCAAGGAGCAGGGCGAGGAGGAGACCAACGCCAACGACCTCATCGCCAAAATGCAACTCTTCGGCTCCGACCCCCGCGGTCTGTATCTGCTCAACCAGGAACTGGCCGCCCGCGTCTACACCGCCCCCTCGCTGGTGCTGTAATGTACGAGTTGATTGGCGCCGCAGGCAACACCTTCTATATCGATTGCCCGACCAAAGTGGGTCTGTATATCGACGGGGAAGATGCCGTTGCCATTGACAGCGGCGGCGATAAGGATGCCGCTGAGCAGCAACCCATTCAGCTTCAGTCCCGTGTCGCCCCGGGCCAGGATCAGGCCCTCGGCCTCGTCCATCTGGTAGGCGGATACATGGACCAGCTGGATCGCCAGATGTCCCAGCAGCGC
>CALBKB010000090.1 GCA_937892635.1 uncultured Clostridia bacterium | reverse complement strand
CTCTTGTTATGCATGTGTATCGGTGCCGGCTTTGTTAATACCAGAAAGGATGCGGATGCCATTCTTGACGGTGCCGACCGCTGGACGCCGCCGTTGTTTATGTTATTCTTTGTTATTTCGGGGGCTGAACTGGATCTGGCCGTGTTGCCCACTATTGGCTTGCTTGGCGTCGCCTATCTGGTGATGCGTTCGATTGGTAAATATTTTGGTACCTATTTTGGTGCTTTGGCGGTTAAAGCCGATAAAAACATCCGAAAATATCTCGGTGCGGCACTGCTGCCTCAGGCCGGTGTTGCCATCGGTATGGCGCAGATCGTCATGTCACAGTTACCTGAGTACGGAAAGCAGGTTCGGGCCGTTGTGTTAACCGCTACCCTGATTTATGAATTGATTGGTCCGTTAATCACCAAGGTCGTTTTGACAAAAGCAGGAGAAATTGTTTCTGAAAAAAAGCAGTTTAGCAAAAGCTAAACTGCTTTTTCTCTGTATGGAGAAGGGAATAGGGACAACGCCGTCCTCGTATCTTAGAAAAAGAGGAGGGATGGTTTTGTTTTCACAGTTATTTTCCTCATTATCGGGAATCTTCTACTTTATGCTGTATATTCGCCTGCAAGGCTCTTTCGAAAAGCCGATGTCTTCGGCCGAGGAACGAGCTTGTCTGCAACAAATGGAGGCAGGCGATAAGGATGCGCGGGATAAATTGATCAGTCGAAATTTGCGTTTGATTGCTCACGTTGTCAAAAAATATAATGCACCCGAATGGGTGCAAGACGATTTGTTGAGCATTGGCACCATCGGACTGATCAAGGCGGTCGATTCCTATTCACTCAAAAAAGGCTCTAAATTTTCAACCTACGCCGCTAAATGTATTGAAAATGAGGTGCTCATGTATTTCCGATCCCAAAAAAAGAGTGCGGGCGATAAATCCATTAATGACGTCATTGATACCGATAAAGAAGGCAACGAATTGACTTTGGTCGACATCATCGTGGGTGAGGATAATATTGCTGAAAATTTAGAGAAAAAAATTAATATCGAGAAGATGCTGTATCTTTTGGATCGCTTGGATGAGAGGGAACAGAAGGTGCTCATTCTTCGCTATGGCTTAGATAACAAGCCGCCTCGCTCTCAGCAGGAAACGGCTGATATCCTCGGCATCTCCCGTTCCTACATCTCCCGCATCGAAAAGCGCGCCATTGAAACCATACGAAAAGGGTTTGACACATAAAAACGGACTGTGAATCTCACAGTCCGTTTCGTTAGCTAATCTTATGCAGTTGCATGGAGTAACCATCCAGTGTGGTTATCGTTAGCACGTTGCCGTCAAGCACATAGTCGTACATCATTTCGTCACCCAAAATGCGGGTTACGAATGTGCCCTTGTTTCCACCCTTGAGAAGTTCGTATTTGCCATAGCTGTTATCATAGATGCTTTCTAAGTATAGAGAGCCGTCAGCGGCAAAATGAAAGATGGTATCAATATCGCCGGGTGAAGTGATCTTGGCGTTGTATTGCCAGCTGCCTTGAATCACATTTTCGCCTTTATCAAAGAGCTTAACAGCACCAAATATAAGGCCGCCCAATATGAGCAACGCCACGATCAGGCATAGGATCTTGCCGCCTGTCGTGCGCAGAAACTTCTTGTTTTGTTCCATGCTTGTACCTTATTTTTTCAAGGCGCGATCCAGCCAAATCATGCCAACATCCAGTGCCGCATAAATGCCGTCTTTATCGGCACGCTTGATGATCTTATCTTGCAGCGGGACGTTGGGGTCGGTCGACATAAGCATCAAGGTAACCTTGGTCGGAACCTTTAAATCGTCCAAAGCCTCGGTGTTTTTAATTTGCAGCATCAGGATATACTTAGCGTCAGGCTCGCCGTAATACAGAATATTGCCTTCACGCACGAGGGGTTTGCCCTTATAGGTAAGATACGTCGGTTTTTCGTTTGCCATTTTTCATGACCTCCAATCTTCCATATATTTTACCATAATTTATTGCCCTTGTAAAGAAGATAAATTTTCATTTTCCCTTGCATTTTGCTGAAAATTTTGGTATGATGGGATAAACCCTGTGAAGAAAAGAGTAACCGTGCCCGTCGGCGGCAGAGATGCGGCGTCATCGGCTGAAAGCGTCGCTTGTCCGAATGTGCGGTGAAGTTCGTTTTGGAGGGAAAGCGGGGAAGGGCTTTGGCTCGGTAGTCGTTTTCGTATATCCTGCGTTAAAGGATTCGAGTGTCTGTCGATTTGGCAGAAACACGGGTGGTACCGCGATATTTGTCGTCCCGTTTACGGGGCGGCTTTTTTATTTTAGGAGGAAGTTATGAGTGTAGACATTAACGGCATTCGCAGTCTGTTTGAAGAAAAACTGTCTGCCGCCGAACATACCGCTGCGCTGGAAGAATTGCGTATTCTCATGCTCGGCAAAAAAGGCATGATCACCGAGCAGATGAAAAATTTGCGCACCGTCGAGGAATCGCAGCGCAAAGAGGTCGGTCGCCAGATCAACGAGCTGAAAAATGAAATTGATCAGGCGCTCACCGCCAAGAAAAAAGAGCTCGACGAGGCAGCCATGAACGCTCGCATTCAAAGCGCCGCGCGTTATGACGTAACTATGCCTTCGGCGGAAATCCAAGGTTCGCTTCATCCCATCACCACTGTGGCCCGCGAAGTCGAAGAGGTCTTCCGCAGCATGGGATTTACGGTAGAGGATTACTTTGAGATCGTCGACGATTATCAGAATTTCGAGGCGCTCAATATTCCCAAGCATCATCCGGCTCGCGATATGCAGGACACCTATTTCCTCTCAAACGGTCAGCTGCTCAAAACCCACACCTCG
>CALBKB010000089.1 GCA_937892635.1 uncultured Clostridia bacterium | reverse complement strand
CGTTTACTTCAATTACCGCACCTACGGTATCGAACGCGCCGCTCAAATGTATTTCGGCAAGAGCGTCAGCCAGTTGACCGTCCGCGAAAGTGCGTCGTTGGGGGGATTGATCCGTCTGCCCGATTATTATGAGCCGTATCGCCACCTTGAAAACAACAAAACGCGCACGGATACGGTGTTGGGCAAAATGCGCCAGCTCGGTTTCCTCAATCAGGAGGAGTATGAGCAGGCCATGGCGCAGGAATTGGTCTTTGTTGAAAAGGGATATCAAGTGGCCTATGAATCGGTTAATTCCTACTTTGTTGACATGGTCATCGAAGATGTGATTGACGATCTGTGCCAAACTTACGGCTACACCCGTGCCGAAGCCGAAAGTTACTTGTATCGCGGCGGCTTGAAGATCTACACCACCGTCGATATGCGGGTGCAAACGGCGTTGGAAGAAGCCTTTGCCGATACGGCCAACTTCCCTAAGGCCTATATTCAAAAACAGTATGAGTCGGCAGCGATGCTTTCCGATCCGCAGACCGGCTATATTTTGGGTGTCGTGGGTGGACGCGGCGAAAAGCAGTATAGCCGCGATCTCAACCGTGCCACCATGTCCCGTCGCAACCCCGGCTCCTCGGTCAAGCCGCTCTCGGTGTATTTGCCTGCCCTCGAATCGGGCGCTATCACGCAGGGCACGGTTGTCATTGATGAAGGGGTTACCAAACTTAACGGAAAACCCTATCCGCAGAATTACAGCCGTCAATTCTATGGCCCGACCACCATGTTCGGCGCCTTGCGTCAGTCGCTTAACGCTTCGGCCGCCAAGGTTTTGTTGCTTAACGGCATTGACAATTCCTATCGGTTTATGACCGAGAAGATGCACTTCACCACATTGGTGGCCCCCACCGAAACCAGTGACGGCGATGCCAACATGGCCTCGTTGTCTATGGGTGCCTTCGCGTACGGCGTAACCATGCGTGAGATGGTGGGCGGCTACGGCGTTATTGCTTCCGGCGGCATCTATCGTGAGCCTATTTCCTATGTAAAGATTGAAACGGTAGATGGCAAGGTCCTCGTGGAAAAGAATACGGAAGGTGAACGCGTCTGTTCCCAGACGGGTACCTGGCTGATGCACGACCTGCTGGTTGACAGCGCCACTTACGGTCTTGCCGCACCCGGTCGGCTCACCGTGCCTTTGGCTGCCAAGACCGGCACGTCGGACGATAACCATGACAAATGGTTTATGGGCTATACCCCTTATTTCGTCGGCGGAGTATGGGTCGGCTATGATGAGCCGATCAACTTGGTCGATGCCGGAGTCACCGTTTCGGTGCCTAAGATCATTTGGCGCAACGTTATGCAGCACGTTGTCAATGAGGTTGGCTGGAAGGACGGCGAATTCCCCGCCCGCCCCGAAGATCTGGTGCGCGTGAGTGTGTGCGGTGGCTGCGGCCGTCGCCCCGGCGCCAACAGCATCAAGGATGACGGCACCTCGAGCGTCTTTTATGCTTGGTTTGCGCCCAAGACCATTCCCACTAAGGTCTGTACCTGCCTGCCGCTGGATGCGCGTCCGATCCAACAGGATCAAGGCGCTACCGGGCAAGCGCAACAAGCTCCCGTGCCGGCAACGTAATCTTATAAAAAAACCGAGCCATACGGCTCGGTTTTCTGTTTTATTTTTAGGATACGCTTGAAATTGTGAGGATTTATGGTATAATGAAATGAGTTGATTCGAAGACAAAGAGGTGAAAAAATTGAAAGACGATTTTGATTTTGCCGAATTTGATTTCAATGAACTGAATAGACTTCTGGACGAAAGCATGAACATGAAGGATAAGCCCGAGGCGGCACAGCCTTCGTTTGATGTGTCCGATCAGGATGCCGATCGGCTCAGCCCGGAAGAACTGTTGCGGGCAAAGCGCTTGCAAGAGGAAGATGCCCATAATGCCGAGGTGGCATCTCATGCCATGGCTGCCCTGTCCGAGGGTGATTCGTTGCCTTACGAGCAACCTAAAACCACCTCGCCGATTGATCCTCTTGCTATTTATGAGCCGGATATTCCCGATGCCGTAAAGGCAGATCCTTCGATGACGCCGCCTGCCCAAAATTTTGATCAAATCCCCGTTGTTGACCATACGGCGCCCTTCTCGGTGCCGGAGCCGGTTAAGGCTGTGGACGAGAAGCCGTCCATGGGCGATACCGTTAAGGTCGATGCGGCGGTGCTTAAACAACATAAAAAGCCTGAACCCCAAAAGAAATTCCCGTTTTTCTCCCATAAAAAATGGTTGCGCATCGTCGGTTACGCCGGCTCCTTCGTGTTGGGCTGTATCGCGGTCGGCATCATCACGTTTGTTGCGCTGGTTAACGGCTATACCGATACGCATATGGATGAACTGTTCGCCAACCGTAGTCTGGAATATACCACTACGTTGTATGCTCAGAACGCCGAAACGGGCGAATATGAGAAAATGCAGGAGCTGTTCATCAACGAAAACCGCAGTTGGGTTAACCTGGAAGATATCCCCGAGCACGCGATTAACGCGCTGATCGCCATTGAAGACGAGCGCTTTTGGCAGCATAACGGTGTCGACTGGAAACGCTTCGGCGGCGCGGTCATTGGCTGGGTGTTGGGTGACGATGATTACGGCGGTTCTACCATTACTCAGCAGCTGATCAAGAACTTAACCAAAGATAACGATCGCACTTGGCAGCGCAAGGCGCAAGAGATTCTGCGTGCCTTGTATATCGAGCGTAAATATCAGAAAAACGATATTCTGGAATATTACCTCAATACCGTATATTTCAATTACCGTGCCTATGGTTTGGGTAAGGCCACCGAACTGTATTTTGACAAGAAGGTCCCCGAACTGACGGCGGCCGAAAGTGCGGCTCTTATCGGCATCATCAATATGCCTGCCCTATATGAGCCATACGATCATCCCGAACAAAACAAGTATCGTAAAGACTTGGTCTTAGGCAAAATGCGTGATCTGGGCTTTCTGTCTCAGGAAGAATATGATCAGGCCATGGCGCAGGAATTGGCCTTTAATCCCAATGGTAAGAACATGGCCTTGACCAAGACCTATTCTTGGTTTGTGGATATGGTCATTGAGGATGTTCTTGAGGACCTTCAAAAAGAAAAAGGATATTCGAAGTTGGCCGCGTCCAACTATCTGTTCAGCGGCGGTCTGCGCATCTATACCACGGCCGATATGCGGGTGCAAAAGGCGTTGGAAGAGGCGTTTGCCACCGAATCCTATTTCCCCAAGGACAGCGATCCCGACGACGATTATCAAGTGGCTACCATACTCATGGACTATACCAACGGGCATATCCTCGGCGTCATCGGCGGCCGTGGCGATAAGAATAGCCGTGACCTCAACCGCGCCACCGCAACAAGACGTCAGCCCGGCTCTTCCATCAAGCCGTTGTCGGTCTATTTGCCGGCATTGGAGAAGGGCGCCATCACCGAAGGCACCGTTGTGGACGATGCGCCGATATCGGTCATGAATGGCGGTGGATATCCCCAAAATGCCAACAAATATTATTACGGCAAGACCACCATGTATACGGCTATCCGTGAGTCGCTCAATGCTTCGGCAGCGCAGGTTCTGCTCAAGCTGGGCATGGCCAATTCGTATAATTTCCTGGCTAACGATTTGAATATGACCCTGGTGGAGGGCGAAAATGGTGACCAAAACCTGGCCGCGCTGTCGATGGGTGCTATGACGTATGGTGTATATGTCAAGGAAATGGCTGCCGGTTACAGCGCCATTGCTTCCGGCGGCACCTATTATCAGCCCATGTCTTATACCAAAGTGGAGACCCAGTCGGGTCAGGTTATTTTGGAGAAAAAGGAAGAAAGCAAACGCGTTTGTTCCAAAGAAAGTGCATGGCTCATGCAGGACCTGCTGGTTGACGGCGTAAATAACGGTTTGGCCAGCGGCGGTAGCTTAAGCGTGCCCTTGGCCGGTAAAACCGGTACCTCCAACTTTAACTACGATAAGTGGTATGCGGGTTACACGCCCTATTTCTCGGCTGCACTTTGGGTCGGCTTTGATGACCAACAAAGCTTAACGGCCAAGGGTGTGCCCTGGAATATTTCTCAGACGACTTGGAAAAAGATCATGCAGCACGTGATCAATAAGGTTGGCTGGTCGGGCGGTTCGCTGGCGGCTCGTCCTGCCTCCTTGGTGCAGGAAACGGTGTGCGCCGATTGCGGCATGCTCGCCGATGCCAATTGCTTGATCGATGTGCGCGGTGATCGCACCATGTTGGCGTGGTTTACTCCGACTACCGTGCCTCAAGCCAGCTGTTCTTGCCACGTTCCCGTGTATATTTGCGATACTTCGGGACAGATTGCGCACGATGGCTGCGACGCAGCCCACTTGGCCTCGATGATCGATGTGGTGCGCGAGGTCGCCGTGGATTTCCCCACCACCGATGCCCAGTTTGTCTATCGTCCCGTTCCCGACGGTACGCCGTTGGCGTTGTCGGGTGTCGTATGGGGTAATCTGCAAAAACCGGATACGTTTGCCGGGTATTCGACCAGTAACGGCGTCAATAATCATCTCTGTACCGCCCATACCCGTACCAATGATCCTAAACTCTATAACCCCAATGAGATTTATCAGCCCAGAAGCTTCACCATAACTATGCCGGAAGGCGGGCAGGGATATTTCATGTCTCCTGCTGCAGGCACCACCATCACCCTTCAGGAAGGGGATAGCTTTGCCTTTTCGATCAAGGTTTCTCCCGGCTACACGCTGGGTGGCGTTTGGAACGGTGAAGAGATATTAACGCCGTCCAAGCAAAGCGGAACCCAGACCAAGACCTATACCTATACCATCGAATCGGTTCTCAAGAACTATCAATTAACCATTGAAGTGATAGAAGAGGTTAAGGAAGAGATCAAGGAAGAGGTCACACCACAATAAAAGAACTGCCCTGCATCGGCAGGGCAGAATATGCGCCCGTAGCTCAGTTGGATAGAGCGTCAGACTCCGACTCTGAAGGTCGCTGGTTCGAATCCAGTCGGGCGTACCAAGACCCCGTTCACAATAGTGAACGGGGTTTTTGCAAGGCATCGCCTTGCATTTTTTATGGATCGTGGTATACTATAAATAAGAAGTAATCTAAGTTGATAAATGCTGTGAGGTTTGAGATATGGAAATGGTGCTCTTAACGGCGGCCGGTGTCGGGGGAGCCACGGTAATCGGTGCAATCGTTGGCTTTCTCTTAAAAAGAATATCTCATAAATTTTCGGATATCATGCTCTCCTTTGCCGCCGGCGTCATGATGGCAGCGGCCGTGTTGGGCTTGATTTTGCCGTCGGTCGAACATGGCGGAAAGCAGGGCATATGGGTTGCCGTTGTAGGGATTTTTGCCGGTGCGCTGTGCTTGAACGTGATAGATAAACTGGTGCCTCATCTGCACAAAATGGCAGGAGTTGAGGAAGAACACCACCATAATGCCGATCTGAGCAAGGTGCTGTTGTTTGTATTGGCTATCGCCATTCACAATTTGCCCGAAGGCATAGCCGCCGGTGTCGGTTTTGGTTCGGGCAACACCAATCAGGCGCTGCTGATCGCAGGTGGTATCGCCCTGCAAAACATTCCGGAAGGCATGGTCATCATCGCGCCGATGCTGGCGGCAGGGGTCAAGCCCGGTCGCGCCTTTGTTATTGCTTTGATGACGGGTATCATTGAGGTGGTGGGTACATTAATCGGCTATTTTGCCGTGAGTCTGTCCGCGGCTATCCTGCCTTTTGCACTGGCCTTTGCGGGCGGCACCATGCTCTATGTCGTTTCGGACGAAATGATCCCCGAAACTCATGCCCACGGCCATCAGCGCGGGGCAACGTATGCTCTTTTGGTCGGTTTTTGCTTAATGCTCATCAGCGATGTCTTGTTGGGATAAAGGAGACGCTATGAAGATTGTCATTTTGGATAAGGACACCTTGGGTGCCGACATTGATCTGACCCCGCTCGAACGGGTGGGCGAGGTCACGGCATTCGCCAATACCAAGCCGGAGCAGGTGCGCCAACGTTTGATGGATGCCGATGTGGCGGTGCTTAACAAGATCAAACTTAACCGAGAAAATTTGGCCGATACCGCCGTTCGACTTATTTGTGTAGCGGCCACCGGCTATGATAATATTGATATCGACTATTGTCGCGCGACTCATATTGCCCTGTGTAATGTGCCGGGCTATTCCACCGATAGCGTGGCACAGCTGACGCTGGCGATGGCGCTGACTATGGCGACCCGCCTGAGCGAATATACCGACTATGTTACAAGCGGTCAGTATACCGCATCCGGCGTCGCCAATCGTCTCACTCCCGTCTTCCACGAACTGTCGTCTATGACGTGGGGCGTCGTCGGCGGTGGAGGCATCGGCCGTCGGGTGGCGCGCATGGCCCAAGCCATGGGCTGTCGGGTTCTTATGTGCCGCCGCGCACCCGAAACCGAATTTGAGGCGGCCGATATCGATACCCTTTGCCGCGAATCGGATATCCTGTCCTTGCATTGTCCACTGAGCGATCAAACCCGAAACCTGCTCAACGCCGACCGCGTCGCCGCTCTCAAACAGGGCGCATTGGTTATTAACGTAGCCCGTGGCGCCGTTACCGATGAACGAGCGCTGGCACAGGCGGTCAAACAGGGGCGCATTGCGCTGGGTTGTGATGTCTATTCGATGGAACCCTTTGATGAGCACCACCCCTTTTACGAGATTAAGGACAGGCCCAATGTCTGCTTAACGCCGCATATGGCGTGGGGGTCGAGCGAGGCGCGGGCGCGCTGTGTGGCAGCCATGGCCGAAAACATCAATAGATTTTACAGAGGAGAACGCCATAACCGTATCGTATAAAGGAGGATCTACATGAAACTGTGTAAACTGGATCCCTATTTGATTCCCTATCAAGAGGCACTGGAACAACGCATGGCCGACTATCAAGCCAAGCGCAATGAATTGGCGGGGCAGGGGAGGCTTGTCGATTTTGCCAATGGCTACGAATATTTCGGTATCCATCCCTGTGCCGACGGCTGGGTTTACCGCGAGTGGGCGCCTGGCGCCGATGCCATGTTTTTTACCGGCGATTTTAACGGATGGGACACGGCGGCCTGCCCCATGACCCGATTGGAAAACGGCGTGTGGGAGGTGCAGGTGCCTGACCTGACGGTTGGGCAGCACATCCAGGCCATTGTTTGGCATGACGGGCAGATGCTCCGTCGCGTGCCGTCTTATGCTACCCGCGTCGAGCAGGATCCCAACACCCACGAGTGGTGTGCCGTGGTCGACGATACGCTCTTTGATAATTTTCCTTGGACGGATGCCCGATTCAAACCGCAAACCACGCCGTATATCTATGAATGTCATATCGGTATGGCGCAGGAGTCGGGCAAGGTAGGCTCCTTTGCCGAATTTACCGCCCATGTCCTGCCCCGCATCAAACGGGCCGGCTATAATACGCTGCAGATCATGGCCATTATGGAGCATCCCTATTACGGCTCGTTTGGCTATCAAGTATCCAATTTTTATGCCGTATCCTCGCGCTACGGCCCTTCCCGTGATCTGAAAGAACTGATCAACACCGCTCACGGTATGGGGATTGCCGTACTGCTTGACGTCGTGCACTCCCATGCCGTAAAAAACACCAACGAAGGCCTCAATCTCTTTGACGGCACCGAGTATCAGTATTTCCACGCCGGTGCCCGCGGCCATCATGTTGCGTGGGACACCAAACTGTTCGATTACGGCAAGAATGAGGTGCTGCATTTCTTGCTCTCCAACCTCAAATATTGGATGGAGATCTATCATTTTGACGGCTTCCGTTTCGATGGTGTCACCTCTATGCTCTACCGTGATCACGGCTTAGAGCGCGCCTTTGCTCATTATGATATGTATTTTTCGGATAATACCGATACCCAAGCCGTCACCTATCTGATGCTGGCCAACGATCTCGTCCACCAGCTCTCTGCTCGTGCCGTTACGGTGGCTGAGGATATGTCGGGCATGCCCGGCTTGTGTCTGCCCATTAACGACGGTGGTGTGGGTTTTGACTATCGGTTGGCGATGGGTGTGCCTGATCTGTGGATCAAACTGCTCAAAGACTATAACGATGAAGATTGGGATATGTATAAGCTCTGGTACGAATTGACTACCTGCCGTCCCAAAGAAAAGAGCATCGGCTACGCCGAATCGCACGACCAAGCGCTGGTAGGGGATAAGACCATTATCTTTCGCCTGTGCGACGCAGACATGTATTGGTATATGGATAAGGCGAGCGATAACCCCGTGATCAATCGAGGCCTTGCCCTGCATAAGATGATCCGTCTGTTGACTGCTACCGTCGTGGGTGAGGGCTATCTCAACTTTATGGGCAATGAATTTGGTCATCCTGAGTGGATAGATTTCCCGAGAGCCGATAATGGCTGGTCGTATCACTACTGTCGTCGTCAGTGGTCGTTGGTGGATAATAGAACATTGAAATATTTCTATTTGAATCAATTTGATATGGCTATGATTCAGATGACGAAGTCATTTAACTTGTTTAATCAGCAGTTTCCTTATAAAGTGTTTGATAATGAGGTAGATAAAGTTGTTGCTTTCGTTCGTGAAAAACTGCTGTTCGTGTTTAATTTCCATCCTTGCAATTCCTATAACGATTATTTTCTAAGCGTTCCTGCAGGCGAGTATGAGATAATATTGGATACTGACGATTTGGAATTCGGAGGTTTGGGAAGAAATGATAAAAGTATTCACCATTTTACGTTTGTTGACGGTGATGATAATAAAGTTCAGATGTATCTTCCCGCAAGGACGGCTATGGTGCTGAAAATTGTTTAATGTATTTCTTTATCGCAAAAGAAAATGGAACGGTCTAAGTTTACTATCGAAGGAATCTGTAATACGACGCAAGGGAAATTGTTGTCTCCTTTGAAACCTTGTCAAATTGATGATTTTCTGATAGATAGTAGAATGCTTGGTAATAGTTTGCTGACGTTGTTTTTTGCGATAAAAACTGATAAAAACGATGGCCATCTTTTTGTTGATGATTTGTTTAAGCGAGGAGTAAGGAATTTTGTGGTGACGGAAATTAGCAATTTGCCGGAAAATGTGGTTGAAGAGTCGAACGTAATCCTTGTTGATGATGCAGTTAAAGTCCTTCAGGATATTGCAGCCGATTATCGACGACAATTGTCATATCCGATAGTGGGAATAACGGGCAGTAATGGGAAAACCATTGTGAAAGAGTGGTTGTATCAGCTGTTGTCGCCAAAAGTTAGAGTAGCGCGAAGCCCGAAGTCGTATAATTCAAAGATAGGTGTGGCTCTGTCTTTGCTTTCATTGCCACGGAATAATTGCGATCTTGCTATCGTAGAGGCTGGCATTTCCATGGTTGGCGAGATGGACGTGTTGGAAAATATGATTAAACCAAATGTCGGGATAATTACCAATATCGGGA
>CALBKB010000088.1 GCA_937892635.1 uncultured Clostridia bacterium | reverse complement strand
TGATTTGATGCTGTCAATGCATGTGGCGAATAAGCATATCGACTTTGTTACGTTGCTTGAAGAAGTCAAGGCGGCCGGCATTTTCTCCGAACAAGAAGGTAAGCAATATCTGTTGCAGTTGACGCAGATCGTGCCGTCCACCGAGAATGCCGTCAACTATGCTAAGATCGTGGCTGACAAGGCGGTGTTGCGTCAGCTGATCGCCGCAGCCGATACCATTCGCGCTCGCAGTGAAGAGGCGGCCGAGGAATCGTCGATGATTCTCGAGCACGCGGAACAGATCATCTATGATATTGCCAACGGCCGCGTTAATACCAGCCTATACTCGATCGGTAAAGGCTATGTCGATGCGATCGACCGCTACGGCAAGTTGGCCGAAGAGGATAATTCGGCCCTGCTTGGTGTTCCCACCGGCTTTGCCGATATCGACAATATGCTTAACGGCGGTATGCGTAAGAGTGAGTTGATCATTTTGGCGGCACGCCCTGCCGTTGGTAAGTCGGCTTTTGCGCTCAATATCTGCGAAAACGCCGCGGTGCGCCACGGCATCAAGACCGTCTTCTTCTCCCTGGAAATGTCCAGTGCTCAGTTGGTTGACCGTGTCATTGCTTCGCAAGCCCTGGTGGATAACGGCAAACTGATGACGGGCGCGTTGGATGAGAAGGATTGGTCCAACATTGCCGAGTCGGGCAAATATTTAAGCAACGCTCCGCTGTATTTTGACGATGCCAGCGACATGACGGTATCCCAAATGAAGGCAAAGTTGCGCCGTGTTAAAGATCTTGGCTTGGTGGTCATCGACTATTTGCAGCTGATGAATTCGGGTAGCAAAAGCGATAACCGTGTTCAGGTCGTCAGTGAAATGACACGTGCTTTAAAACTTATGGCCAAGGAGTTGGATGTGCCCGTTGTCTGTCTGTCGCAGTTGTCGCGTAAGGCGGCTGATCAGGGCCCCGATCGTAAGCCCAAACTGTCCGATTTGCGCGAATCGGGCTCTATCGAGCAGGACGCCGATATTGTTATTTTCCTGCATAATGAAAATCAAACCTCAGGCGATGCCGAAAACAAATGCGTAATTGAAGCCATCGTCGGTAAAAACCGTCGTGGACGTTGCGGCAGCGCTGACTTGCTGTGGGTTGGTAAGCACACGAAATTCTTTAATCTGGATAAGAGACACCATGATCAGTCAAATTAAGAAAACTATTGATGAATATAAAATGCTCGACGGAGTGCATGCCGTTGTTGCTGCTGTTTCGGGC
The DNA here is from genome assembly GCA_937892635.1 of uncultured Clostridia bacterium. Classification (GTDB taxonomy): domain Bacteria; phylum Bacillota; class Clostridia; order Oscillospirales; family UMGS1783; genus CAKSHC01. The sequence continues at coordinate 2,515 of CALBKB010000088.1, read as the reverse complement.
GGCGCCGACTCGGTGTGCATGCTGGATATGTTGCGCCTGCTTTCTTTGCAACAGGGCTTTGAACTGATATGTGCCCATTTTAACCACAATCTTCGTGGTCGCGAAAGCGACGCCGATGCCGAATTTGTCGAGCAGCTTTGCAAAAAATGGGAGATTGCCTTTGTTAAAGGCAGTGCTGATGTCATGCATCTGGCCAAAGACCAGAGTGTCGGCATTGAAGAGGCGGCCCGTCTGGCCCGCTATGAGTTTTTAAGAAAGATTGCAGGGGAAAAGAAAAATGCCGTTATCGCCACGGCGCATACCGCGAACGATAATGCGGAAACGGTACTGTTTCATCTGATTCGCGGCACCGGTATCCGCGGCATGGCCGGCATTGCCCCTAAAACCGCTGATGTCATTCGCCCCCTGATTCATCAGTATCGCTATCAGGTCGAAGAGTATTGCCGCACCAATCATTTGGAGTATGTCAATGATTCGACAAATGCCGATGTCACCTATGCCCGCAACCGGATCCGCCATCATGTCTTGCCTGAGCTATGCACCATCAATGATGCGGCACTGGATAATATCAACCGTTTTTCCAAACTGGCCGCTTCGCTGGATGCGGAACAGACTAAGGCCGGGCGGGAACGATACGTCCAGTTGCTGACGCCGCAGGGTCTGGATGTTGCGGCACTGGCTAAGGATCCTTCCTCGCATCGGTTCGCTACCCTGCGCGCCTTTCTTGAGGATCAGGGCTTGGAGGCGGATCGTAATTTGCTCAGTCGTCTGCAAGATGAGATCGAATGTGAAAAATCGGTATCCCAAATTCCGGTCGATGCTGCTCATTTTCTCTCTATTTCCTATGGTTTTCTCCGTTTGATTGAGCCGGCTCCGGCTCCCGACCCGATTGCCTTTAACGGTCAAACGGTTACCTTTGGTCAATATCGTATCGGCACGGAAACCGAACATTATTCTCGTCGATACAGTATGCGCGCCGATGCGATTAAAGGCGCCGTCTTACGCGCGGCAGAGCCGGGTGACAGTTATGCCTTGCCCGGTGTTGGCACTAAGTCAGTGCGCCGCCTGTATATTGAAAAGAAAATTCCTCGTGATTTACGACCTTCATGGCCCATGCTGGTTAAGGACGGTCAAGTTGTCTGGATCTATGGCGTCGGGGTTGCGGCACCTTTCCAGGCCAATGAAAAAGAACCCTTTATCAATCTCACGGTGGAGGAAAATCAAGGATGAACAAAGATATTGATCACGTGCTGATCTCGGAAGAACAACTCAAAGCGAAGATTGCCGAACTGGGACAACAGATTACGCGCGACTATCAGGGTAAAGACCTATTGCTGGTCAGTATTCTCAAAGGCGCCTGTGTTTTTCTCACCGATCTGATGCGCGCCATTGAATTGCCCGTTTCGATTGACTTTATGTGTATTTCCAGCTACGGCAAGGGAACCTCAACCCAAGGACGTGCTAAGATTCTCAAGGACTTGGATGTTGATATTGCCGGGAAACACGTATTGATTGTGGAAGATATTTTAGATAGCGGCGTCACGCTGTCTCACGTTATGGAGATCCTGCGTAGCCGTCAACCGGCCTCCTTGCGCTTGTGCTCGCTGCTGGAAAAGCCGGAGCGTCATCGTGTTGAGGTCCCGCTGGACTATCTTGGCTATGTTGTGCCTGACGAATTTGTCGTCGGCTATGGGCTTGACTATGCCGAAATCTATCGCAACCTGCCCTACATCGGGGTACTTAAAGAATCGGTTTATACTAAGTAACGGGGGTGTTATCCTTTGAAAAAAAGAAATTTCGGAAATATCATTTTTATTGCGGTCATCTTGCTGCTGCTGTTGCTTTCCACTAATATCATTGATGCTAACCTGGGCGAGGATAGTCTCAAATATTCTCAGGTGGTCAGTGATTTCGAGCAGGGCAAGGTTGAGTCGTTTGAATTGATCGGCACCGAACTGACCTATACGCTCAAGGATGACCCTGCGGATCCTGCCAAAAATAAAAACGATCTGGAAAAATCCTTTAATCTGTATAGTGTCGAACTGTTTATGATGGATGTGGGCGATACCATCGCCGCTCAGCGTCAGGACGGTACCTTGGAATATAATATTGTGCGCGAAGCCGGTACCCCCTGGTGGGCTTCCATCGTGCCCTATATCCTTGTCTTTGGTTTGATGGGCGTATTGATGTACTTCATGTACAGCCAATTTTCCGGTGGTGGCAAGGCTTCGGGCTTTACAAAGGCCAAGACCCGTGTCCACATTGACGATAAGAATAAAATTACTTTTGGCGATGTAGCCGGTGCTGAAGAAGAAAAAGAGGAACTGGCTGAAATCGTTGAATTCTTAAAAAGTCCCCAGAAGTTCATTGAATTGGGCGCCCGTATTCCCAAAGGCGTGATGCTGGTCGGCCCTCCGGGCACCGGTAAAACGCTGTTTGCCCGTGCCGTTGCCGGCGAGGCCGGCGTGCCCTTCTTCAGTATCACCGGTTCGGATTTTGTGGAATTGTATGTCGG
>CALBKB010000087.1 GCA_937892635.1 uncultured Clostridia bacterium | reverse complement strand
TGAAGTCAAAGAACCGGCGAAAGTGCAATTGCCTTCACCCAACATCAGCACCACCTACATATTTGCTACAGGGAGCGACTTCTTTGCCTATCCGAACAACTACAACCACTATGTGTCGTACTACAAGGATACCTTCCAGCATGGAGGCATTTCCATGGAAGAGATGCTCATCCCCTTGATAATTCTGCAACCGAAGAAAAGATGAAGTGAAGGGCTAGGGAGTTGGTCCCTCAACCCCTAATCCTTAACCCCTCAACCCTCAACCTTATAATTATGGAAATAAAGATTACATCATTAGAGAATATCCGTGAAGCAGCCCGCCAGTTTGTGGCTGCTATGGAGGACAACACCGTCTTTGCATTCTATGGCAAGATGGGAGCAGGAAAAACCACGTTTGTAAAGGCCGTGTGCGAAGAGTTGGGCGTGACCGACGTCATCAATTCGCCCACCTTTGCCATCGTCAACGTCTACCGCGGCCCGCGGCCGTTGTGTCATTTTGATATGTATCGCATCAACGCCGACTCTTTGGAGGATACCGGCTTTTACGATTATATGGATCAGGGCATGACGATCGCCTGCGAATGGTGTGAAAATATCGCAAGCGAGATCCCGTCCGATGCCATTTCCATCACCATCCAAAAGGGCGAAGATCCCGATACCCGCATCATCTGCATCGAAGGAGGCGCTTATGAACATTCTCAGCCTTGACTGTTGTTCCAGCTCATGCAGTGCCGCGCTCACGCAGGATGATCGCCTGCTCTCCCTCTGTCTGCTCGATTGCGGTTTGGGTCACAGCAAAACGATTCTGACTCAGATCGACCAAGTGCTGACCAACGCCGGCATGACGCTGCGTGATATCGACTATATCGCCACCACCGTCGGCCCCGGCTCCTTTACCGGCATCCGTATCGGCGTAGCCACCGCGAAAGGTCTGTCGCAAGCCACGGGCATCGGTCTGATCCCGCTGTCAACCATGGACGCGCTGGCCTATAACAGTACCGCGCCCGACGGCACGATCCTCGCCTGCGTGCTCGACGCCCGACGCCAGCAGGTCTATAACGCCCTGTTTGAGATGCGCAACGGTCGCCCCGTACGACTGTGCGAAGACCGCGCCTTATCGGTGGAAGAATTGGGTGAGCAACTGCAGACCATGCATCAGCCCGTCCTCTTTCTGGGCGACGGTGCCCCGCTTTGTTATGATCGCTTGAGCGACCGTTTGGATTGTCGCATCGCCCCCCGCAACCTCATCGCGGCCTCAGCCGCCTCGGCCGCCATGGCCGCCTATCAAATCGCTTGTCAAGATCATTTCTGCCCGACCGATTGCCACGACTTGATGCCGGTGTATCTGCGCCGTCCTCAGGCGGAACGGGAACGGTTGGAGCGTTTACGTTTGGAGGAAAAGGCATGAAACTCATCATTGGTAACGACCACGCCGGCGTCACGCTGAAAAACGCCATCGTGGCACATCTGCAAGAACTTGGTCACGACGTCAAAGATATTGGCATCGCCGCCGGCGAAAAGGCCGACTATCCCGACATTGCCGAACCGTTGGCTTTGGCCGTGGCCGATAAGCAGTACGACCTGGGCATCCTCGTGTGCGGCACCGGCATCGGCATGTCGATGGCCGCCAACCGCATCAGCGGCGTCCGCGCCGCCGCCACCTCTTCGGCCTTTGGTGCCAAATACACCCGCGCCCACAACAACGCCAACGTACTCTGTCTGGGCGAGCGCATCTTGGGTGAAGGCGAGGCGCTGGAACTGGTGGATCTGTTTATCACCACCCCCTTTGACACCGAAAACCCCCGTCATCAAAACCGCATAGATAAGATCGATGCGATGGATAAGAAATATAAAGGAGAATAACCCATGGACAAGAATGTTCACATTATGGATCATCCCCTCATCCAGCACAAGCTCGCTCTCATCCGCAACAAGGATACCGGCGTCAAGGAATTCCGCGAAACCATCTCGGAGATCGCAACCCTTCTCTGTTATGATGCCGCCCGCAATCTCCGCACCAAAGAAGTTATGGTCGAAACCCCGCTGACCACCGCCAAGTGCCGCGTTTTGGCCGATAGCGTCGCCATCGTTCCTATCCTGCGCGCCGGCCTGGGCATGGTCGACGGCATCCTCTCCCTCATCCCCAACGCCAAGGTTGGTCACATCGGCCTATACCGCGACCCCGAAACCAAGCAACCGGTCGAGTACTACTGCAAACTACCTGATCACATTGAGGAGCGCGAGGTCTTCATCGTTGACCCGATGCTGGCCACCGGCGGCAGCGCCATTGCCGCGGTAGAATTCCTCAAAAAATACGGCGCTAAAAAGATCAACTTCCTGTGCATCATCGCCGCGCCCGAGGGTCTGAAGGTTTTGCATGAGGCCCATCCCGACGTGGATATCTTCTGCGCTTCGCTGGATGAACGACTCAACGATCACGCCTATATTCTGCCCGGTCTGGGTGATGCCGGCGACCGTATCTTCGGCACCAAATGATGTTACCCATGCATTTTGATCTCTCGGCCGTCTGGCGCTGTGTCAGCGGCGAGGGTTGCGTATCCCGCTCAGGGGAGTTGCTCAAAAGCTTTGGCACCCACTATCTGATCGTGACCGGCAAAACGGGCGCCAAACAAAGCGGTGCGCTCGACGATTTTCTCGCCGTCTTTAACGAGCAAAGCATCACCTATGATATCTATGACGGCATTGTGCAAAATCCGCATGTTGACGACTGCATCAAGGCCGCTTTATCCTGTAGTCGCAAGCCCGACGCCGTGCTGGGTATCGGCGGCGGCTCGGCTATGGATGCCGCCAAAACGGTGGCCGTTATGCTGGCCAATCCTTCGGTCAAAGCGGAGGATTTGTATGCGGGCAACTTTACAAAGCCCCTGCCTATCCTGGCCTGCGACACCACCGCCGGCACCGGCAGCGGCGTCACCCGCTATTCGGTCATGGAAACAGGCTATGGCGATGCCATCAAGAAGGCCGGCTACGGTCATCCGTCCCTTATGCCGTGCGTGTGCTTTTGCGACCCTGCCTATTTGCGCGGTCTGCCCGTGCGCGTGGCGCAATCGACCACGGTGGATATTATCGCCCATTGCATCGAAGCCTATTTCCATAAGAAAACGGGCGTTCTCCCCCGCACCTATGCCGCATCGGGTCTGGAATTGCTCAAAGACAGCTTTGCCCGCCTGCTGGTAGGGCAGTGCGAGGATGCCGATCGGGAAAAGATCCTCTATGCCTCCCTGCTCGGCGGTATGGCTATTGAACTGACCGGCACCTGCATGGGACACTCTCAAAGCTACGGCATCACCGTGCAACTAGGCATCCCGCACGGCTTTGCCTGCGGCTATACCTTGGGCGATTTCCTGCGCCTGCAAGCCACCGTCTATCCCGACGAGGTAGCGTCCGTGCTGAGCCGCTTGGGCTTTGCCGATGTGGATGCCTTTGAACGGGCTCTCTATTCGGTGTTGCCGCCCCTGCCGCTAACCGAGGCGCAGATTGACGCGCTGACGGCCGTGGGCGAAACAAGCGGACACATTTTCAACTCAGCCGTGCCCGGCACCCCCCAATTGTCCCGCACCTTCTATCAAAATATTGCCAACCGCTTTGCATAAAAAATAAGCCGTCTTTCGACGGCTTATTTTTATTGTTCCGATACAGGAGTCATGCTCAGGCACTTCCCCGTTTTTTCATCGACCTCGATCACAACGCCGCACAGCGCTGTCTCCCCTTCGGCCAGCTCAAACGGAATGGGTATTTTAGTCAAGAATCGGTCAATGACCAGATCCTTTTTGGCACCCAGCACCGAATCGACCACACCGGTCATGCCGGCATCGGTTATGTAACCACTGCCGCCGGGCAACACCTGCGCGTCGTTAGTCTGCACGTGAGTATGCGTACCGACCAACGCCGAAATACGGCCGTCGGCATAAAACCCAAGGGCTCGCTTTTCGCTGGTGGCCTCGGCATGAAAATCCACCACAACGATCCGCCCCGCCCCGTCAAGCAGACGGTCAAGCGCCGTAAAGGGGCTTTCAAGCGCATCCATAAAAGCGGTGCCTTGAAGGTTGATGACGGTAACGGTATAGGCACCGCAGTCGATATCAACACGGCCGTGTCCGGGTGCGCTGTTTGGATAGTTGGCCGGGCGCAAGATACGCTCCTGCTCATCGAGCAGGGTATGCATCTGCTTTTTGCCGAAAATATGATTCCCACCGGTCAGCACGTCAGCGCCCGCATCCAACAAGCCTTGGGCAGCCGCAGGCATCACGCCGTTGGTAGCGGTGGCGTTTTCGCAGTTAATTATCGTCAAATCAATGCCGTATTGCTTGCGGATACGGGGCAAAAGTCGGGTCACACAATCACAACCGGGCTTGCCCACGACATCCCCTACCAATAATATCTTCATCTCTTACTCCTTGCCACAGCACTGCTTATACTTCTTGCCGCTGCCGCAGGGACAGGGGGCGTTACGCCCGATCTTGGTGCTCTTCTTGACGGTAACCGTCTTCTTCTCGCCCTCGCCGTGGCTCTGCCCCGTCACCTTGCCCACCGCTTTGCGCACGGCAAGGCGAATGCGGAAAATCATCCGCACCGTCTCATAACGGATATCGTCAATCATCTGCGCATACATATCGGCACCCTCGTTACGGTAGGCAACAACAGGCTGAACGTTGGCGTAGGAGCGCAGGTTGATGCCCTGTTTGAGGTCCTCCATGGCGTCAATATGCTCAACCCACTTGCTGTCAACAGTGTGCAACAGCACCACTCGTTCCATTTCCCGCATCTGCTCGGCACCAAACTCGGCCTCGCGCGCCGCATAGACCGCCTGAGCCTTATCAACGAGCATCTGTTCCACGTCAGCCGCCGTCAGCGACGCCAATTCTTCGGCTGTGAAGATCAGATCGGCAGGCGTGAGAAACTGCCCGATAAACTCATGGCGCAATCCGTCCATATCCCAGGTATCCGGCGTGCCGACCAAACAGCGGGCGCAGGCATCGGCTATAACCGAATGAATCATACCCATAATGCTCTCGTGAATATCCTCACCGCGCAACACCGACTGACGCTGAGCATAAATGGTCTCACGCTGCTTGTTGATCACGTCGTCATATTCCAGCACGTGCTTGCGCCGCTGGAAGTTCATATCTTCCACCTTTTTCTGGGCATTTTCCAACATCGAGGTCAACAGTTTGTTTTCAATGGGCATATCCTCATCAATGTTGAGTGTGTTCATCATCGCCCGCATACGATCCCCGCCGAACAGACGCATCAGATCGTCTTCCAGCGAAAGGAAAAACCGCGAGTAGCCCATATCCCCCTGTCGACCGGAACGGCCGCGCAGCTGATTATCAATACGCCGCGATTCATGACGCTCGGTACCAAGAATAAACAATCCCCCTGCCGCCACCACTTCTTTGGCCTCGGCGGCACAGGCAGCCTTGTGCTTGTTATACAACTCGGTATATAAGCGGCGCGCATTGAGAATGGCCTCATCCTCGGTCTCGGCATGACCCGACGCCTCATAAATCAAATCCTCGGCAATGCCCATGCCCCGCATATCGGTTTTGGCCATATAATCCGGATTGCCACCCAAACGGATATCGGTACCGCGTCCCGCCATATTGGTGGCAATGGTAACGGCACCGCTTCGTCCGGCCTGCGCAATGATCTCAGCCTCACGCTCGTGATACTTGGCGTTAAGAATATGGAAAGGAACACCGCGCTTTTTGAGCATGCGCCCCAATAACTCCGATTTTTCAATGGAAATGGTACCCACCAGCACCGGCTGGCGCCGTTGATAACAGGCAAGAATCTGCTCAATGATGGCGTTATACTTGCCCGCCGCCGTCTTATAGATCACGTCCGACATGTCTTGGCGAATCATGGGACGGTTGGTGGGAATCTCAATCACGTCCATGCCGTAAATCTGACGAAACTCCTCATCCTCGGTCAAAGCCGTACCCGTCATGCCCGACAGTTTATCATATAAACGGAAATAATTTTGGAAGGTGATGGTGGCCATCGTCTTGTTTTCCTTCTCAACGGTAACCCCTTCCTTGGCCTCGATCGCCTGATGTAAACCGTTGGAATAGCGGCGCCCGAACATTAAGCGTCCGGTAAACTCGTCCACGATAACAACCCCGTCCTCGCGCACCACATAGTCCACGTCCCGCTTCATTACACCGTGAGCGCGAATGGCCTGATTGACGTGATGGAGCAATTCGGCATTGTCGGCGTCCGACAAATTGGCCACCGAGAAAAAGCGCTCGGACTTGTGCATGCCGCTCGGGGTAAGAAAGGCCGATTTCGCCTTTTCATCCACCACGTAATCAGCCTGATATTCTTCGATCGGCTTCTTCGTATCCTGTTCGAGGATAACCTCTTTTTTCATGGTGCGCACCAACGCATTGGCACGGGCATACAAATCGGTGCTCGCCTCACCCTGACCCGAAATGATCAGCGGCGTACGCGCCTCGTCAATCAAAATCGAGTCCACCTCGTCCACTACGGCGAAGGCATGACCGCGCTGCACCATGTGCTCCTTATACAGCACCATATTGTCGCGCAGATAATCAAACCCAAACTCATTGTTGGTTCCATAGGTAATATCACAGTTATAGGCCTCACGCTTCTCTTGGGACGTCATACCGTGCACCGAAAGCCCCACGCTCAACCCCATAAACCGATAGATACGCCCCATTTCCTCACTGTCGCGGCGCGCCAAATAATCATTAACGGTAACCACGTGCACACCCTTACCCGACAGGGCGTTGAGATAGACGGGTAGGGTCGCTACCAGCGTCTTGCCTTCGCCCGTCTTCATCTCGGCGATCCGCCCCTGATGCAGGACGATACCGCCGATGATTTGAACGTAAAAGGGCCGCATCCCCGTCACACGCTCGGACGCCTCGCGCATGGCCGCAAACGCCTCGGGCAACAACCCGTCAAGCGTTTCACCATTGGCATAACGTTTCTTAAACTCCGCCGTCTTGCCGCGCAGGTCAGCATCGGAGAGTGCCTTATATTCATCCGCCAAAGCCTCCACCTGATCGGCGATGGGGCGAATGCGTTTGAGCTCACGTTGGCTGTACGTACCAAATACCTTTTCAAACAGTCCCATACTGGTCTCCTTACACATAATTATCTTTATTATACAACTTTTTTTGGATGGATTCAATCCTATTTTGTTGACATACTCCGACACATATCATAAAATACATATAATATATTTTAGGAGTCATTTATGTTTCATATCGTTTTAGTTGAACCCGAAATTCCGCAAAATACCGGCAATATCGCCCGCACCTGCGCCTGCACCGGCTCGGTCTTGCATCTGGTGCGCCCGCTTGGCTTTGCCATCGACGACCGCAAACTCAAACGCGCCGGTCTCGATTATTGGCATGCGCTCGACATTCGTTATTACGACAGTCTGACCGACTTTTTGAAACAACATGAAAACGACGAGCTGTTTTTTATGACCACCAAAGGCAAGCATATCCATAGTGATATCGCCTATCCCGACAATGCCTACCTCGTCTTCGGCAAAGAAACGGCAGGTCTGCCCGAAGCCTTGTTGGCTCAGCATCCCGAACGCTGCTGTCGCATCCCCATGGGCGGCGATCTGCGCTCGCTTAATTTGTCCAACTCAGCCGCCATCGTGGTCTATGAAGCCCTGCGTCAGCACGGCTATCCCAATCTGAAAACGGAGGGAAAATTGCGCTGTGAGTAATCGTCTGTGTGACCCCACCGTCATTCGCTCGATCATCAAGCGATACGGATTTTCTTTCGATAAATCCTTGGGACAAAACTTCTTAATCGATGATGCCGTCCCCGCCGCCATCGCCGAGTGCGCCGGTTTGGACGAAAACACCTGCGTGCTCGAAATCGGTCCCGGTATCGGCACCCTCACCTTGGAGCTGTGCCGCCGCGCCAAACGGGTATTAGCCATCGAACTGGATAAGCGCTTAGCCCCCGTCTTGGCCGAAACCATGGGTGATTTTGATCACTTTACCCTGCACCTGGGCGATGCCCTCAAGGTGGATCTGGCCGCCCTGTGCCGCGAGCATTTCGGCGATTCCCCCTTTGTCGTCTGCGCCAACCTCCCTTATTACATCACCACCCCCATCATCATGCACCTGCTCGAATCGGGTCTGCCCGCCAAGCAAATTACCGTGATGATCCAACGGGAAGTAGCCGCCCGCTTTGACGCCGCCCCCGGCAGCCCCGATTACGGCGCCGTCACCGTCTCGGCTGATTACTACGCTCAAACACAACGTCATTTTGACGTCCCGCCCGAGGCCTTTATGCCCGCCCCCAAAGTGACCAGCACCGTCATTTCCTTCTTCCCCATCGCGCCGCCGGTCGCGCCCCAAAATACCGATACCATGTTCCGCGTCATTAAGGCCGCCTTCGCCCAACGCCGCAAAACCCTCTGCAATACCCTATCCCATACCCTGGGACTGCCCAAAACACGGGTAGCGGCCATCATCCAAGACTGTGGTTTGGATGAGAATGTGCGAGGAGAAAGGCTATCTCTTGCAGATTTTGCTCGTATTTCCGATAAAATTTGAATTTTTTCAAAACAAAATGAATTTTTTAAGGAAAATACTTGCAAAACAGAATAGAATGTACTATACTAACAAAAGTACGAGATTTTTTATGGAGGATATACCATGACGACCAATCAAAAAGTTCTCACCTGGCTTGATGAAATGACCAAAATGTGCCGTCCCGACCACGTGGTGTGGATCGACGGCTCCAAGGAACAGCTCGATGCTTTGCGCAACGAAGCCTGCTCCACAGGCGAGCTCATCAAGCTAAACGAAGATAAATATCCCGGCTGCTATCTGCACCGCACCGCCGTTAACGACGTGGCTCGTGTAGAAAAACGCACCTTCATCTGCACCGCCAAGGAAAGCGACTGCGGCCCCACCAACAACTGGATGGAGCCGGCCAAGGCCTATGATCTGGCCTACGGTCTGTTCGAGGGTTCGATGGAAGGGCGCACCATGTACGTCATTCCCTACTCGATGGGCCCCGTCGGATCGCCCTTCTCCAAGATCGGCTTTGAGCTGACCGACTCGATCTACGTCGTACTCAACATGCACATCATGACCCGTATCGGCAAGGATGTCGTTGAGGCTCTGGGCGATGGCGACTTTGTTAAGGGTCTGCATGCGCGCAAGGATATCGACGAGAACAACCGCTACATCATGCACTTCCCCGAGGATAACACCATCCTGTCGGTCAACTCCGGCTACGGCGGCAACGTTCTGCTGGGCAAAAAGTGTTTCGCTCTGCGTATCGCCTCCAACCTGGCTCGCAAAGAAGGCTGGTTGGCTGAGCATATGCTCATTCTGGGCGTTGAATATCCCGATGGCCACACCGAATATGTCTGCGCCGCCTTCCCCTCGGCCTGCGGCAAGACCAACCTGGCCATGCTCATTCCGCCCGAGGTTTACAAAAAGCAAGGCTACAAAGTTTGGTGTGTCGGCGACGATATCGCCTGGCTGCGTCCCGGTGCTGACGGCCGTCTCTGGGCTATCAACCCCGAATACGGCTTCTTTGGCGTAGCCCCCGGCACCAACGCCAAGTCTAACTACAACGCCCTCATGTCCACCAAGAAGAACACCATCTTCACCAACGTGGTACACAACCTCGAAGATAACACCATTTGGTGGGAAGGTCTGGATAAGAATCCTCCCGCCAACGCCATCGACTGGAAGGGCAACCC
>CALBKB010000086.1 GCA_937892635.1 uncultured Clostridia bacterium | reverse complement strand
CGGCGGCGTTAGGCTGCGGCGCTGTCGCCGTATCAACCGGAACACAAGAGTTATGGTATCTGTAATTACATATTTCCGGAGAGATAAAGAGTAACGGAAAAATAAGACGGCTTGTCCGCCTTATTTGTCGTTACTTTTGTTTCTTTCCAGGGGGGAGTATTATGGATATCCTATTCGACCAATTTGCCGTCGTCCTCATTCGTTCGATCGTTGCGGTGCTGATCGGTTTGATTATTGGCAGCGAACGCGCCCGACACGGTCGGCAGGCTGGTGTGCGCACCCATATTTTGGTGGCGCTGGGCTCAGCCATGACCTCGCTGATCAGCGTGTATGCCGCACAAACTCTCGGCAATTCAGGTGATATTCTCCGCCTCTCGGCACAGGTCGTGTCGGGCGTTGGTTTCCTGGGTGCAGGCGTTATTGTTTTTAAGAATAACAATATTATTACCGGCCTTACCACCGCCGCGGGTGTCTGGACGACCAGCATTATCGGCATTGCCGTGGGCTGCGGTTATTATATCGGTGCCGCCGTCGTGACGGCCATCTATATGCTTTCCATCACTTTTTTGGGGCGATTTGAACGTCGCCGACAAAAGAGTGAAAGCGTTTATATTGAAATAGACGATATGTATCAAACCAATCAGATCATCGACAATATTCGGCGGGACAGCGGCATAGACGTTTCCTGCCGCGTGCAGCCGCCTAAGAGCGGATACCCCGGACATGTGGGGCTGAATTTGTTTTTTGAAAGTCACAAGGACTTCAATATATACCAGTTGAAAAACCACGAACATGTTGTTTTTCTGGAAGAGGAGTAAAAGCATGAAGTATGATGTAGTCATTGCCGGTGCCGGTGTCATCGGCGGCATGGTGGCCAGAGAGTTGTCTAAGTATCAGCTTTCGGTTTGCCTGCTGGAAAAAGAAAATGATGTGGCAACCGGTGCGACCAAGGCCAACAGCGGAATCATCCACGGCGGCTATGACCCCGAGCCGGGCACACTCAAAGCCGAGATGAACACCAAGGGTGTAGCCATGCTCTATGAAGCCATCGAGCAGTTGCATGTGCCCTACAAACAAAACGGCTCCATGATCTGCGCCTTCGGCGCCGAGCAAGAGCCTGCCATACACGAACTGTATGAGCGTGGTCTTGTCAACGGCATTTCGGGTATGAAGGTGTTGACGGGTGACGAGGCTCGCGCCCTCGAACCCAATCTTTCCAAGGAGATCACGCTGGTACTGCACGTGCCTTCAGCCGGTATCGTCTGCCCCTATAAGCTGACTATCGCCGCTGTGGGTAACGCCATGGATAACGGCGTTGCGCTTAAGCGTAATTTTGAGATCGTTTCGGTCGAGAAAAAGGACGACTTTATCGTTACCGCCAAAACCGGTGAGCAGGTACAGGCTCGCTACTTTATTAACTGTGCCGGTTGCTATTCCGACAAGGTGGCACAGATGGCCGGCGATTGCGATTTTCAGATTATTCCCCGCGTGGGCGAATATCTGTTGCTGGATCGTTCGGTTGGTACTACGGTATCCCATACCATCTTCCAGGTTCCGACCAAGGAAGGCAAGGGCATCTTGGTTACCCCCACGGCTGACGGCAATCTGCTGACCGGTCCCACGGCCAATGCCGTTAAAACGCCGGAAGATAACGAGATGACCCCCGACGGTATCCGTACCGTTATCAATTTGGCCCGCAAGAGTGTTCCCGATGTTAATTTCGGCCAGGTCATTACCTCTTTTGCAGGGGTGCGTTCTTCCGAGAAGAAGGGCGACTTTATTATTGAAGCTTCCGATAAGGTGCAGGGGCTGGTACAGGCCGCCGCGATCGACTCTCCGGGTCTGACGTCGAGCGTTGCCATTGCCCGCCGTGTCGTTGAGATTTTGAGCGAGATCGGCCTGGAACTCCATGAGAAGTCCGATTGGAACGGTGAGCGTGAAGACATGGAAGCCTTCAATCATATGAGTGATGAACAGAAGGATGCCTACATCAAAGAGCATCCCGATTACGGCAAGATCATCTGCCGCTGCGAAATGATCAGTGAGGGTGAGATCCGCAAGGCAATCACCGTCAATCCGCCTGCTTTGGATATGGACGGTGTCAAGCGTCGCACGCGCGCCGGTATGGGGCGTTGCCAGGGCGGTTTCTGCTCGCCTTATGTTATGAAGATGATCGCGCAGGAAAATAAGATGGATATGCAGGACGTTACCAAAAACGGCGGCAAATCCAACATGCTCACGGGGAGGGTGTAAGGATGTACAATCATGATGTTTGGAACCATTCTTACTTCAGGTATGCAAATGGTGGCAAAGGCAGGATTTACACAGCGTAACGTTACGATTGCAGCCCTTTCGTTATCCATCGGTATCGGGTTTACAACAGCAAGTGAAATTGGTCTTTGGCATATTTTCCCACAGGTGATTCAGAGCGTATTTTCTGCAAATGTGGTAGCGGTAGTATTTGTTGCATCCATTATTCTAAATCTGATTTTGCCACAGAATATGGAAGTTGAAAAAGTAGATTAGTAATGAGTTACATCGGAGGAGCAAAGGATGAATTTCTTAGAAGAAAAAATTGTAAAAGAAGGAATTGTAAAAGAGGGTAATGT
>CALBKB010000085.1 GCA_937892635.1 uncultured Clostridia bacterium | reverse complement strand
ATTTCTTATCTTTTTGGCCTCTCAGCATCAGTTGAGTACCAAGTTTCTCGTTCCCTTTACCTCGATCACGGTCGATCTGGGCATGGGCTTCTATCTGTTGGCGATGCTCTTGATCGTCGGAATGGTCAATGCTGCCAATCTGACGGACGGTATTGACGGATTGGATGCTTCGGTCACCGTGCCGATTGCGGCCTTCTTTATGGTGGCCGGTATCCGTGCGGCCGGGCCGGACAACGGCGTATCGGTGCTTTCGGCAGCGCTGATCGGCGGCATGTTGGGGTTCTTGGTGCATAATTTTCATCCGGCCAAGGTTTTTATGGGCGATACGGGATCGCTCTTTATCGGTGGATTGACCGTTGGTTTGGCCTTTTCGCTAAACATGCCTTTTGTCATTTTATTGGCGGGCATCATCTATCTGGTCGAGGCTGCTTCGGTCATGATACAGGTGCTGGTCTATAAACTAACCAAGAAGCGGGTGTTTAAAATGGCGCCCATTCATCATCATTTTGAGATGTCCGGCTGGAACGAGGTCAAGATTGGGTATATCTTCACCTTTGTTTCACTTATTGCCTGTGTCCTTGCCTATTTGGCAACGGGATCGATTACTGTAAAATAAGCAGGAGATTGCATGGAAAAGAAAACGGTACGAATGACCGCAGTGAAATCGAATAAGAAGACATGGCTCTCCGAGTGGTTTGTCAGCGATCCGTTTGATATGTCCTTTTTTGTGCTGGTGCTCATCATTCTGGCCATTGGCCTGATCATGCTGTTTTCGGCCAGCTATGCTTATGCTTGGTACGATCAGGGGGACAGTTTCTATTACATCAAACGCCAGAGTTTCTTTGCCATACTCGGTTTTATCGCTATGCTCGTTATTTCCAAGATCGACTATGAAAAGATCAAAAAGTTCGCCCTGCCTATCTATGGTTTGGCCGCTTTTTTACTGGTTTTGGTCTTGTTTGTCGGTGCGGGCGACGGCGTAGAAAAGCGCTGGATTTACGTCGGCTTCAACCTGCAGCCCTCTGAGATCGCAAAACTGGCGGTCATTATTATGCTGGCGCTGTTTTTGTCATCGAACCATAAATATCTCAAACAACCGGTACGCGGCATCCTCATTCCGGTGATTATCATCGGCATCCCCGCAGGGTTGATTCTGCTTGAGCCGCATCTGTCAGGTACGATTCTTGTGCTGGCTGTTGGTGTGGCTATGATGATTGTGGCCGGTTGCAATATGGGCTGGATCGGCGGATTGGCTGCCGTTGGCGGCGTCGGATTGGCAGGCGTAGCCATGGCTGTTCCCTATATGAAATCGCGTATTGACGTCTTTCTCAATCCCGGCTCCGATCCGCAGGGTGCAGGCTATCAGATCCTGCAGTCGCTTTACGCCATCGGTTCGGGTGGTCTGACCGGGCAAGGCATCGGGCAGAGCCGTCAGAAGTATCTCTATGTGTCCATGCCGCAGAACGACTTTATTTTTTCCATTGTAGCCGAGGAGCTCGGTTTCATCGGATGTTTGATTATTTTGGCGGTTTTTGTGCTGCTTATCTATAAAGGGTTTGCTATTGCCATGCGGTGTCATGACCGTTTCGGTTCGTTGATGGTCTTTGGCATCACCACTCGCTTGGCGGTTCAAGTGCTTTTGAACATGGCGGTGGTTACTAACTCGATACCGGTTACCGGTATTGCCTTGCCCTTTTTCAGTTCGGGCGGTACGGCTTTGGTCATGCAGATGGTCGAGATGGGCATTGTTTTAGCCGTTTCGAGAAAATCACGAACATTGAAGGTGTGATTTATGAAATATGTACTTGCAGGCGGTGGCACGGGCGGGCACATCAATCCGGCTATTGCCATTGCCGAGGAACTCTGCCGACGCGACCCGACGGCGCAGATCCTGTTTATCGGAACGGCCGATGGCATGGAGAGCAGGCTGGTGCCCAAGGCAGGATATGATATTGAATTTATCCCCGTCCACGGCTTCTCACGTGGGCGCGGAATCCGTGCATGGAGCAAGAATATTCAATATGCTTGGTTGGCTTATCGTTGTACCCAAAAGGTTAAAAAGATCCTGCGTCGTTTCGGCGCCGATATGGTCATCGGCACGGGTGGATACGTCTCCGGTCCTGTCGTGTTGGCGGCACAGATGTCTCATATCCCCACCGTTATCCACGAACAAAATGCCTTTGCCGGCGTGACCACGCGCATGGTCGCTAAGAAGGCCAATAAAGTCTTTTTATCGTTTCCCAAGACCATTGGTGTCGAGGATTTGAGTAATACCGTTGTGACCGGTAACCCTATTCGCGGCGGGTTTAAAAAGGCTGACCGTGAGGCGGCCCGTCAGACGTTGGCGGTAGAGGATAAACCTCTGGTGCTTTCCTGCGGCGGCAGTCTGGGCGCGCGCGCTCTTAACGATGCCGTAGTCGACATGCTGGCGTTGTCTGTCAAAGATGGACAGATGCAGCATCTGCATGCCACCGGTGCTGTTGGCCACGCGCGTATGATGGAGCGGTTGGCGCAGCAAGAACTGTCCATCGATGGTCGTGACGGGATTACCGTTAAAGAGTACATTTATAATATGTCCGAGTGCATGGCGGCCGCCGACGTCGTTATTTCCCGCGCCGGCGCAATTTCTCTGGCTGAGATTGCCGCCATGGGTAAGCCGTCCATCCTCATTCCTTCGCCCAATGTGGCCGAAAATCATCAATATCATAACGCCTGCGTTTTGCGCGATGCCGGCGCGGCCTTGCTCATCGAAGAGAAGAATTTGAGCGGCGAGTGCTTGTATCACGCCTTGTTGGAAGTGGCGCTCGACAGTGAAAAGCGTTCGCGTATGGCCAAGGCGGCATTGTCCTTGGCGCATCCCGAGGCAGCAGGCGAGATCGTCGATCATATCGAAAAGATCCTGATGTAACAAAGGGTTTTATCCTTGCATACGATGGAGTATGGAGGATGAAAACCATGCAAAAACTAGTTATTAACGGTGGGCGAACGCTGACCGGCAGCATAGACGTACAGGGTTCAAAAAACAGCGTACTGCCGATTTTGGCGGCCACACTAACCGGTGAGGGACAATGCGTGATCCGAAATTGCCCTCGCCTGTCCGATACCGAAGCGGCTTGCGACATTCTGCGACATCTGGGCTGTGGCGTGACGCGGCAGGAAGATGCCGTGATTGTGGATGCCGGCAGCGGCGGAATCAACGACATTCCGGATGAACTGATGCGAAAAATGCGTTCCTCCGTCATGTTTTTGGGTGCGATTTTGGCGCGGGAACAAAGTGCAAAAATCAGTTTTCCCGGCGGATGCGAACTGGGCCCTCGCCCCATAGACCTACATATCTCAGCGCTGCGGCAGATGGGAGTTCGGGTCAGCGAAGAGGGCGGTTTTTTGTCTTGCACCTGTCCCAACGGACTGCGGGGCACGTCGGTGTCCTTGGCCATTCCCAGCGTGGGTGCAACCGAAAATATCATGCTTGCCGCGGTCAAGGCAAAAGGGGAGACGGTTATTCACAACGCTGCCTGCGAACCGGAGATCGTGGATCTGCAAAATTTTTTAAATGCGATGGGTGCTCGTATCCATGGAGCCGGCACCAGCCGTATTGCCATTGAAGGCGTCGAGCGGCTCAACGGTACCGAGCATCGAATTATTCCCGATCGCATTGTTGCGGCTACCTACCTCATCGTCGGTTGTATGGGCGGCGGAAAGGTGGAACTTTGCGGGGTAATTCCCGAGCATATTTCGGCCATTACCGGCCTTTTACGAGAGATGGGTGTAAAAATTCGGGTTGACGGACGGCGAATTATGGTATATGCTGATACCAGACCGTCGGCACCCCGTACCGTGCGTACCACATATTATCCGGGGTTTCCGACTGATGCACAAGCACTGATGATGGCGCTGGCGTGTATTTGTCGGGGCTCCTCTCTTTTTATAGAAACGGTTTTTGAAAATCGCTATCGTCATGTCGGCGAACTGCGGCGTATGGGCGCACGCATTCAGGTCGAACAGCGAGTGGCTGTTGTCGAGGGTGTTGAAAAACTTTGGGGGGCCAACGTAGAGGCCACCGATCTGCGCGGCGGCGCAGCGCTCATGTGTGCGGCATTAGCAGCGCAGGGTACAACGGTCATTGAGCGAATTGAACATATAGACAGAGGATATCAAGCCCCCGAGCAGGTGCTGTCTGCCCTGGGTGCAGATATCAAAAGGGAAGAGTATGAAGCTGAGCGAAAGACAGCAACAGAATAAAAAGAAGTCGCAGGAGCAACTGCAAGCCATTGTCGATGCCTATCACGGCAAGACCGGCCCCGTTGCTCCTGTCTCGCCGTCGCCGAAAAAGAAGGCGGTCAAAAAACAGGTCGTAAAAAAGAGCAAGCCTAAACGGCGGTTTCTTGGCATAGGGGCGCCCAAAAAGAAGGCGCAACCTTCTTCGACCAATCAGCGGGCACAGGCGCGTGAAATAGCCCGTATGCGCCGCGGTGAAACGGCCGAGCGCATGCGCGAAACGATCGAAAATTATCGCAGTATCCCCATGTCAGAAGGCAAGCGCCGTCGTCGCAACTTCTTGTTTTATACGATTCTGGTGGCAGTATTGGTCGTTGTTTTTGCCGCCTTGTCATTGACGGTCCTGTTTAATATTGCGCGTATCGAGGTTGAGGGTGAGAACTACTATACGGAGCAGCGCATTATCAGCGCAACCGGTATCCAATTACAGGATAATATGTTCCGCACCAACATGTCCAAGATTGAAAATCGGTTGCTTAAAGAGTTGCCGCGCATTAAATCCATTCGTATCCGTCGGGTTTTGATGGATAAAATCGTCATTGAAGTGGAAGAGGCAAAACCGGTGGGTGTCGTACCCGTCGGGGGCGACTATGCTGTGCTCGACGCCGATTCCAAGGTATTGGAGATTACGGCGGTTCAGCCGTTGGATCTGGTGCTCTTTAGCGGTTGCGCCGTCAGCCAATACGAGCCCGGCACAACGGCCGTCTTTGAAAATCCCGAATCGGTGTCGTTGATTTCGGCGGTCGTCACGGCATTGGATCAGCACGGACTGCTGGAAAACACGTCGGAACTCAACGTAGAAAAACGTTACGATATCTATTTCTGCTACGGCCAAGCGCTTACCTGTGAACTGGGAGACACAGAGAAGCTCGATATAAAACTGCAAATGATCCTTCGCGTAATGGAAGAAAACCCGTTGGATGTGACTGCTACCATTGACGCATCGGATCCGAATAAGGTTCATTATCGGCCCCGATATGAATAAAGTTTTCAAAAAACGGTAAAAATTTAAGATTGGCTATTGAATTCTCGCAAAAATAATTATAAAATAGAATAAGAACATTGTAAGGAGAATACTGATATGCCGTTTCAGATTGCTGATGAACAGAATCGTATTGCCAATATAAAGATCGTTGGTGTCGGCGGTGCCGGCTGCAACGCGGTCAACCGTATGCGTGAGGCAGGGGTTCAGGGTGTGGAGTTTGTTGCCATCAATACCGACCTTGCCGTGCTGCAAAAATCGGCAGCTACCCATAAGGTTCAGATCGGTGAAAAGCTTTGCAAAGGTCAAGGCGCGGGCAGTGATCCCGAAGTGGGACGAGCCGCTGCCGAAGAAAGCCGCGAGCTGATTGAAGAAGCCTTGTCGGGTACCGATATGGTGTTTATTACTGCCGGTATGGGCGGTGGCACAGGTACGGGTGCGGCTCCCATCGTTGCCGATATTGCCAAAAAGCGCGGCATCCTCACGGTTGGTATCGTAACCAAGCCCTTTGGCTTTGAAGGTGCGTACAAGCTCCGCTTGGCTGAGCACGGCATTGAAAACCTTCGCCCCAGCGTCGATTCGCTGGTTGTTGTTCCTAATGACAGACTTAAATATGTCGTTGATCAGAAGATCACCATGCTCAACGCCTTCCAGATTGCCGATGATGTGTTGCGTCAGGGTGTGCAAGGTGTGTCGGATCTGATTCAGGTATCGGGCATTGTCAACGTTGACTTTGCCGACGTATGCAAGACCATGCGTGATGCCGGTTATGCTCACATGGGTACCGGTCGTGCTCAGGGCAAGACCAAGGCCGAAGATGCCACCCGTATGGCCATCGAAAGCCCGCTGCTTGAAACTTCGATTGCCGGTGCTAAGGGCGTTATCCTCAACATTACCGGTAGTGCCGATATCACCTTGGAAGAGGTCGAATTGGCGTCCGATATCGTTAAGCGTGAGGTCAATCCCGAAGCCAACATTATTTGGGGTGCTAATATTGATGAAACGCTCGAAGACGAGATGAGCGTCACCGTCATCGCTACCGGCTTTGATTACGGTAACGTAGACGATGAGAAGTTCGGCAAGTTGGCCTCCTTAATCCCCACGGCCAAGAAGACCGACGTATCCGATAAAGATACCGAAGTTCTCTTTGATTTGATCAACAGCGCCACCGGCTCCACCAAATAAATCCGAAATGCCCCGTCTTTTTTAAAGACGGGGCATTTTTTTGTTGACAAAGGGGCGGGGGATTTGATATGATAATAAGGCTCGTATAGGGGTGTAGCCAAGCGGTAAGGCAACGGACTTTGACTCCGTCATTCGTGGGTTCAAATCCCGCCACTCCTGCCAAAACATAAAGCCCCCGGCATGGGGGCTTTATGTTTTATGTGTCTGTAAGGAGGTTATGATTATGA
Source organism: uncultured Clostridia bacterium (assembly GCA_937892635.1). GTDB lineage: Bacteria > Bacillota > Clostridia > Oscillospirales > UMGS1783 > CAKSHC01. Next base: position 278 of record CALBKB010000085.1, on the reverse strand, counting down.
ATCAGCAGCAAAAAGGGATCTTGACGTTGGTGCGCGCTGCCATCACCGGCGAGTCCTTGCCGTTACCTGCCGATTTCTCCCTGGAAGATGCATTCGTTCAGATTACGCGGCATCAGATTGCCGGTTTGGCGTTTGAAGGTGCCGTTCGATGCGGAATAAGCAAGCAATTGCCGGTTATGCAACAGTTGTTTCGCAGTTACTGCATCAATCTGAAGATGAGCCAAGGGCAAATGCGAGCCATTGCTGCCCTGTGCGAAGTATTTGAAGAACATCAGATT
>CALBKB010000084.1 GCA_937892635.1 uncultured Clostridia bacterium | reverse complement strand
TAATAACCTTGCCGTCGTAGATAACCTCGCCGCTTGTAGGCTGATAAAGGTGAAGAATGCTTCTGCCGACTGTGGTTTTACCGCAGCCACTTTCACCAACAAGTCCTAAGGTTTCGCCCTTTTTAATGGCGAATGTTACGCCGTCAACAGCCTTGAGCTTTATGCTACCGAAGAGGCCGTTGGGGATATTAAAGTGCTGCTTTAAGTCCTTGACTTCAAGCAAATACTTTTCATTGCTCATTATTTGCCTCCTCGTTGTAGAGAGCTTCTATTTCCTCAGCGGTAAATTTGCCCTCTTCTATATTTTTCTTAACGTGGTTCCAGCATCGAGCATAGTGAGTACCGCCCTCGCAAACAAGCTTGGGGTTAACCTCAAGGCAAACCTTCATAGCGGCGTCGCACCTTGGAGCGAAGGGACAGCCGGGAGGAAGATTTAAAAGGTCAACGGCATTACCGCCGATAGGCTGGAGTTTAGTTTTCTCGTCGCTTACTGTGGGAATTGAGCGCATAAGACCAAGAGTGTACTCGTGCTTGGGATTATAGAAAATCTCATCGGCGGTGCCGCGTTCGCAGACCTCGCCGGCGTACATGACGATGACCTCGTCGCACATCTCGGCCACGACGCCCAGGTCGTGGGTGATGAGGATGACCGACATGCCAAACTGCTTCTGCAGATCCTTGATCAGGTCGAGGATCTGGGCCTGGATGGTAACGTCCAGCGCCGTAGTCGGCTCATCGGCGATGAGGATATCCGGCTCGCAGGCCAGCGCCATGGCGATCATGACACGCTGGCGCATACCGCCCGACAGTTCATGCGGATACTGCTTGATACGCTTTTCCGGCTCGGTGATGCCGACCAGGCGAATCATTTCGATGGCGCGTTCGCGCGCCTGCTCCTTGTTGCGATCGGTATGCAACATGATGGCTTCCATAAGCTGGTTGCCGATGGTATAGACCGGGTTGAGTGAGGTCATAGGGTCCTGGAAGATGATGGAGATCTTGTTGCCGCGGATCTTGCTCATCTCTTTTTTATCGGCACCGACCAGTTCCTGACCACGGTACTGGATCGAGCCCGACACGATACGGCCGGGGCTGGACAGAATCCGCAAAATGGAATAGGCGGTGACCGACTTACCCGAGCCCGACTCGCCTACGATGCCCAGCACCTTGCCCTCGTCGAGAGAGAAGGTGACGCCGTTGACGGCCTTAACCTCGCCGGCGGGGGTGAAGAAGGAGGTATGCAGATCTTTGACTTCTAATAATGCCATGATTCTTCCTCCTTATTTCTTCAGTTTGGGGTCGAAGGCGTCGCGCAGACCGTCGCCCAACAGGTTGAGCGAGAGAACGATCAGGCAGATAGCCACGGCCGGAATGATCAGACGATGGGGATAGGAGCGCACACCGTCGAGCGCGGCCGAAGCCAACGAACCCAAAGACGGCATGGGCTTAGACACGCCCAGACCCAAGAAGGACAGATAACTCTCGGTAAAGATGGCCGAGGGGATCTGCAGGGCAGTCGAAATAATAATAACCGAAATGCAGTTGGGCAGCATATGCTTCTTAATAATATGCCCGCCCTTGGCGCCGGTAGACTTGGCCGCCAGCACATAATCCTGCTGCTTGATCGAGAGGATCTGACCGCGCACCAGGCGAGCCATCGACACCCAATAGAGCAGAGCGAAGACGATAAAGATGGAGATCATGCCCGTACCTAATTTCGATAGGAAGGGGATCGAGTCGATGGTCGGTTTCAGGGTTTGGTTGAGCACGGTGGAGAGCAAAATGATCATAAGCAGGTCGGGCAAGGAATAGATGATATCGACCAATCGCATCATGACCATATCGACCTTGCCGCCGTAATAGCCGGAGATCGAGCCGTAGGGGGCGCCGATGATAAGCACGATAATCGAGGCGAAGAAG
>CALBKB010000083.1 GCA_937892635.1 uncultured Clostridia bacterium | reverse complement strand
AAAAAGAGAGCCGAATGGCCCTCTTTCTATGTAACTTATTTGTCGCCCAACGTTCTGTCGTCGCAAAGTCCGCTCCTGCTCCATCCGCCGACCGGCTGTCGCCCTGCGGCGGATATCCGCATCGCTCCCTTGCTCCTCCTCTGCGCTCGAAACCCGCTTCGGGCGACCGGGACGGCTTTCGCCGTTTGGGCTGCGCCCTCGCTTCCTGTTTCTTCGCGCAAAAAAGAGAGCCGAATGGCCCTCTTTCTATGTAACTTATTTGTCGCCCAACGTTCCGTCGGCGCGGCGGCGGTAATAATCCTCGCCCCATGCCTCTTTGCGTGCCACCCACGCCTCGTTATCCCGCTCATCCGGCCAGAAGGTCAGCAGCTGGAAGGGGGTGGTGGTCGAACGGTTGATCAGATAATGCTGCACGCCGGCCGGGATGTAAACCAGCGTACCTTGGCGCATCAGCTCCATTTCATCGTCCAGATATACCTCGGCCTCGCCCGCCAGGCAGATATAAATTTCAGCCTTCTCGTGCGCCGCGCCGTACAGACGGCCCTTCTCGTCGGTCATGCCCGTGGTCTTGTTCGGGGGGACCGTGCCGTGGTTGACGTTGATGCAGGGCTCGCCTGCCATCTTGCTGTCAAGCAACAGACGGCTCTGATAATTCTCATCGCCGAAGAAGGCGACCTCATCGGGATTCCATATGTAATGTTTGCTCATTGACTTGTGCCTCCGTATTTTTTATAGTTCCATTATCCGTCCAAGCCCGACGTTTGTCAAGGCTTTTCGGTAATTTGCCAGTCAATTTCGCGCAGCCCCCGTTCGCGCAAAAAGGCGTTGCAGGCAACGAAATGCCCACACCCCAAAAATCCGCGATGCGCCGATAAGGGCGACGGATGCGGCGCCTCCAAAACGAGATGCGTCGGGTTGGTGATCAGCGCCTTTTTGGCGCGCGCCGGTGCACCCCACAACAAAAAGACAAGCGGCGTCTGCCTCTCGTTAAGCCGTGCCATGACCGTGTCGGTGAACCGTTGCCAGCCCAAATGGGCGTGCGATAAGGGCGCGTGCGCCCGCACCGAGAGAATGCTGTTGAGCAATAACACACCCTGCCGCGTCCAGTCGGTCAGTTCTCCGTGCGTCGGCGGCGTCAGCCCCAGCTCGCTATGCAATTCTTTATAGATGTTTTGCAGCGACGGCGGCACCGCCACACCCTGCCTCACCGAAAAGCATAGCCCGTGCGCCTGCCCCTCGCCGTGATAGGGGTCCTGCCCCAAGATCACCGCCCGCACGTCGGCAAAGGCGGTGGCGCGTAAGGCGTGAAACACCAGCTCAGGCGGCGGAAAACAGGCATGTTGTCTATATTCGAGATTGAGGTTTTTTATCAGCTCTTGGAAATACGGGGCGCGCACCTGATCCTGTAACACCTCATCCCAATCGTTGCCAAAGGTAACCATGTCAGGTCCCCGATACATACATGACCATGCCGTGGGGCAGGATCTTGCACAAGAGCCGATAGACCTTATAAATAAGAGTCGGCGTGTAGATGCCGCGTCCGGCCTTGGCGGCGCGCAACGAGCCGCGGGCCACCTTGTCGGGCTGACAGCGTGGCAGCCCCTTTTCCAGAGCATGCGAACGGCCGATGATGCCGCCGGCCTGGAAAAACTCGGTATTCATCGGGCCGGGGCAGGCGGCGCATACGTTGATGCCGCGCCCCTTGAGCTCGCGTTTAAGGGTCTTGGAAAATTGCAGGACGTAGGCCTTGGTCGAGCAGTAAACGGCCATGCGCGTGTTCGGCGCAAAGGAAGCAATCGAGCAGACGTTGAGCATCGCCGCGCCTTCGGTCATATAGGGCAGGGCCAGGTTGGCCACCGCTGTCATGCCGCGCACGTTAAGGTCGACCATGCGCGTCTGTGAACTCAGATCCATCTCGGCAAAGTCGCCCACCGTGCCGCAGCCGGCGTTGTTGATGAGCAGACGCAGGTCGGGCTTTTCCTCTTCCAGCTTTTGCCGCAGCAGGGCAAAGGCCGTTTCATCGGTCAGATCCAGCGCCAGCGGGACGATGTCCTTGTCGGGATACTGCTCGCATAGACGCTGTAAACGGTCCTCGCGTCGGGCCATGATCCAGATACGGTCGAGGCTCGGGTCGGCCGCCAGCAGCTTGAGATAGTCACGGCCAAGCCCTGCCGAAGCGCCGGTTAATATGGCAAGTCGCATCACGCAGTCCTCCTTGTGCGCCCTCGCCGCCAAACGGTCGGCGAGAATAGCAAGAGAATGGGTAAGATTTCAAGACGTCCCAGCAGCATGTTAAGGCTCAGCAGCAGCTTGGACGGATCGGAATAGAGGGCATAGTTTTCCAGGGGACCGACTCGGCTCAGCCCCGGTCCGATATTATTAAAACAGGCGGCAACCGCCGAAAAATTCGTGGTAAAATCGAAGCCTTCCAGGCTGATCAACCCCACCGAAACCACAAAGATCATCAGATAGAGGACTAAGTAGGCATGGGTGCCGCGCACCACCGCCTCGTCCAGCCGCCGCCCTTCCATGTGGGTGGTTTCCACGGCGTTGGGATGGAGCAGCTTGCTGCCGAGCGCGGACTGAAAAAGGTCGAATAACCACAAAAACCACTATACCTATGACTTCACGCTGCAAACTTTTTGTAACGCTGTGTGCCGTTGCACTCTGCTCGGCAACAACCGCCATAGCGGGCGACGTTCGCTACGGCTCGAATGGCAAACTCCACAAAGCGTCAATGCCCGTACCCGCGTTGGCCGACAAACCCACCGCTACGCTGGCCGGAAGCGACTTTATGCGCCGTGCCGATACCACCTCGTTTTGGGTGCTCGAAGATATTATCGTTGAGACGGTTACAGCAGGTCAAGTTCCCGACGCACTGCGCCATTTCCGCAAGATTACATTCACTACGCCTGTGGTCGATTCGGTCGAGATTCTGCGCAAAAAACATAAGGTCGAGATGTGGGTGCTGCCCGACTACGTGGCTATCGGCACCAACGACGATTTTGTTCGTATGCCGATGGGACCGCTCGCCGCGCAACGCATTGCCGACGCGCTCGATTGTACTCTGCCCACGCCGTTTCTGGTCGATCGTATTGCCGAAGCGTCGGAGGGACACGTCGATATCTTCCCGTTTCGCCCACTCGGCAATCGCAACAGCCAACCCATTGTGTTCCAAGATAGTAACAACGCTATCAATGCTCAATTCAAGGCATACGGCTATGAGTTCGGAC
>CALBKB010000082.1 GCA_937892635.1 uncultured Clostridia bacterium | reverse complement strand
AGGAAGCCTTGTTTGACGAATATCCGTCCAAGCTTCTCTGTTCGCCTGATTGCAAGGGATTGTGTCCCGTCTGCGGTCAGGATCTCAATCACGGCAGTTGCGACCATACGGCTTGATAAGTTATAAAACCCGTTTAGGGAGGTGTCATAGATGGCGGTTCCCAAGAGAAAAACATCGAAATCCAGAAGAGATCTGCGTCGTTCCAACGTTTGGAAGCTGGACGCTCCGGCGCTCACGAAGTGCAAGCAGTGCGGCGAGCTGATCGCTCCCCACAGAGTGTGCGATAATTGCGGTTACTATGACGGTAATCTGGTCGTGAAAAAGGAAGAGGCGTAAAAAAACGGAGAAGGCGACGATGAGTTTCCTTCTCTTTTTTTATCAACGGAGGTAGGGCATGGCAGTAGTAGCTGTTGTAGGGCGTCCCAACGTGGGCAAGTCCACCTTATTTAATAAATTAGCCGGTCAGCGTCTGTCTATTGTAGACAATGTACCCGGTGTTACCCGTGATCGGTTGCATGCCTCATGCACCTGGCTTGATCGCACCTTTACGCTGATCGACACCGGTGGCATCGAGCCCGATACGGGCGATGTTATTTTATCAAAAATTCGGGAACAGGCGCAGTTGGCTATTGACGGTGCCGATGTCGTTCTCTTTATCTGTGACATTACCACCGGTGTGACGGCAACCGACGAGGCGGTGGCGCAAATGCTTCGCCATTGCAATAAGCCGGTATTGGTCTGTGTTAATAAATGCGATAGTGTTGGGGCTGAGCCCCCCGAATTTTACGAATTCTATAACCTTGGTTTTGAGGACGTCTTCTCGGTTTCGGCGGTCCACGGACATGGCACGGGTGATATGCTCGACCGTGTGTGTGAACTGTTGCCCGATGAGCCGGAAGAAGAGGATTCGGATGTTATTAAGGTTGCCATTATCGGCAAGCCGAATGTTGGTAAATCCTCGTTGCTCAACTGCATTTTGGGCAAGGAGCGTTCTATCGTTTCTAATGTGGCAGGCACCACTCGTGATGCTATTGACGCTTACTACGAAAACGAACACGGCAAATATATGCTCATTGATACCGCCGGGCTGCGACGTAAGAGCAAGGTGGAGGAGAATATCGAAAAATACAGCGTTTTACGCTCGTATATGGCCGTTGAACGTGCCGATGTCGTGCTGGTGCTCATTGATGCCCGCGAGGGCGTGACCGAGCAGGACACCAAAATTGCCGGCTATGCCGACGATCTGGGCAAGGCGTGCGTGGTGGTGGCCAATAAATGGGATGACGTAGACAAAGAAACCGGCACGATGGAAAAGCTCAAAAAGGATATCAAGCGGCGTCTGGCCTTTATGGATTATGCCCCCATTGAATTCATTTCGGCTATGACCGGTCAGCGTGTTGATAAGCTCTTCCCGTTGATTAATGCCGTCAATGCACAAAACTGCATGCGCATCCCCACCGGTCGTCTGAATGCCATGTTAGCCGATGCGGTAACCAAGGTGCAACCGCCTTCCGATAAAGGGCGTCGCTTGCGGCTGTATTATATTACGCAGGCCAGCGTTCGTCCGCCAACGTTCGTGGTTTTTGTCAATGATAAACGGTTGTTCCACTTTTCGTATAAGAGATATATTGAAAACTGCATTCGTGAAACCTTCGGTTTGACAGGAACGCCCCTGCGTACCATGGTGCGAGAGCGAGACGAAAAGGATAATAGGTGAGCGTATGGTCTGGAAATATATACTGGCCATGGTCGTGGCCTATTGCTTGGGCAATATCAATATTGCCATTATCGGATCCAATCTGATTTTTAAAAAAGATATTCGCGCTTACGGCAGCAAGAATGCCGGTACAACCAATGCCTTTCGTGTTTTTGGCTGGCCGTTTGGTGTGACCGTGATGCTTTTCGATATAGGCAAGGGCTTGTTGGCTTGTTATCTGGGTGCCTTTGTTATTGTCGGGCAGCCGAGCAATCTGCTGGTGATCGGTCTGTCGGGTCTGTCTGCGGCGATGGGTCATATTTATCCGGCCATCTTCGGATTCCGCGGCGGCAAGGGAGTGGCCACCATCGGCGGCATGCTTATTTTGCTTGACTGGCGCATGTTTCTTTGCATGTTGACGGTATTTGTCATTTTGCTCATTACCACAAAATATATGTCTATCGCCAGCTTGTCTACAACCATAACCGGGCCGCTGTCAGCCTTTGTGTTGCGCCGCTTTGTCGATCAAATGCCGGCGGAGCAGGTATGGATGTATGTAGGAACGGTCTTGTTTTTTGGATTGTTATTGGTCTTTACCCATCGAGAAAACATCAAACGTTTAATAAGCGGTACTGAAAATCGCTTAGGAAAAAAGAAGGACGCATAAGCGTCCTTCTTATTTTGTCAGGTCTTCAATATGACGATGGATGGATTCCATGCGGCGATCTAAAAAAGCGATCTGTTCGGCACAATCCTTTAACTCTTGCGCCACCTCATCGGCAAAGGGAATATCCTTCTTATATTTAAGTTTGTGTTCCAGGGAGGCCCAAAAATCCATGGCAATGGTTCGAAACTGCACCTCGGCGCGTACATATTCCTTGGCATCGGTCAGGAAGATGGGTACCTCCACGATGAGATGCAAACTACGGTAGCCGTTGTCCTTTGGATGGGCAATGTAATCTTTTTTGCGGATGAGTTTAATATCATCCTGGGCTAAGAACATATCACATAAGGTGTAAATATCCTCCGGATAGGAACAAATAATGCGAATACCGGCAATGTCCGAGAGTTGATCCCTAATGTTATTAACGGTAATCGGCTGTTCGAGACGCTGCATTTTGCCGAAAATACTGCGGGGGGATTTCAGTCTGGTTTTGATGGCTTCGACGGGATTGCGGTTATAGCGGATGGAAAACTCTTCGTTGAGCACCTCAAATTTTGTCTGAACTTCTTTCATGGCACAGCGATAGCGCATCATCAGCTCAGCGAAAGGGCGGGTCGTTTCGATCAAATATTCAATATCCTGCTCCGATAGGGCAATAATTTCCTGTTCCATAAACATCTCCTTTACGCAACTATTATACCATAAAGAAAAAGGGACGGCAAGATGCCGTCCCTTTCTTCAGCTAATAGTCATCTGTCAATCTACGTTGTACAGATCGCCGAGCTTCTTGAGGTGCTCATAGCGTTCCTTAGCGGCGGCTTCGGCCGTGTCAAACAGACGAGCGGCGCGATCCGGGAAGGAACGGGTGAGGGAGTTGTAACGAACCTCGCCCATGAGGAAGTCCTTATAAGAAGCGGTGGGAGCCTTCGAATCCAGCGTGAAGGGATTCTTGCCCTCGGCCTTAGCGGCAGGATTGAAGCGGAAGGAATGCCAGTAACCGGCGGCTACGGCAGCCTTGGCTTCGAGCATGGAGGAGCCCATACCCTTCTTGATGCCGTGGTTGATGCAAGGAGCGTAGGCGATGATCAAGGACGGGCCGTTGTAAGCTTCGGCCTCAGCCAGAGCCTTAACGCACTGAGCCGGGTTATCACCCATGCAGATCTGAGCGGTGTAAACATAGCCGTAGGACATAGCGATTTCGGCCAGGCTCTTCTTCTTGGTCTCTTTACCCGAAGCAGCAAACTGAGCAACCGCACCGGTCGGGGTCGACTTGGAGGACTGACCGCCGGTATTGGAGTAAACTTCGGTATCGAAGACGAAGATGTTGACGTCGCGATTCTGGGCCAAAACATGGTCCAAACCGCCAAAACCGATATCGTATGCCCAACCGTCGCCGCCGAAGATCCAGAAGCTCTTCTTGGCCAGATATTCCTTTTCAGCCAGGATCTTGTCGACCAGCTCTTTGTTCTTGCAGTTGGTGCAAGATTCGAGCAGAGCAACCAGATTGTCGGTAGCTACGCGGTTCTCAGCGCCTTTATCATAGGTGGCCTTGTACTCAGCAATAGCTGCGGCAACGTCTTCGTTGCAGGCGTTGGCTTCCAGCTGGTTAATGTAGCCAAGCAGACGCTCACGGATCTGAGTGCCGCCCAGATACATACCGTAACCATACTCCGCGTTATCCTCGAACAGGGAGTTGGCCCAAGCAGGACCGAAGCCTCTGTGGTTGGTGGTGTACGGCGTGGAAGGAGCCGAACCGCCCCAAATGGAGGAGCAGCCGGTGGCGTTGGCGATATACATGCGATCGCCGAACATCTGAGTGACCAGCTTGGCATACGGAGTTTCGCCACAGCCGGCGCAAGCACCCGAGAACTCGAGCAGCGGCTGATTGAACTGAGTGCCCTTGGGCGTGTTGGAGTAAAGCTCGCTCTTGGGGGCAACGGAAGAAACGTTGTAGTTGAACTGTTCCTGCTTGTGTACTTCCTCAGCCAGAGGCTTCATAACCAGAGCCTTCTCCTTGGCCAAGCAAGCATTGGCGCAAACGCCGCAGCCGGTGCAGTCGAGCTGGGATACGGTGATGCCGTACTTGTAGTTTTCGCAGCCCTTGCCGTTCATCTTGATCAGCTCGGTGCCGGCAGGAGCCTTAGCGGCCTCGTCCTCAGTCATAACAACCGGACGGATAACGGCATGCGGGCAGACCAGCGAGCACTGGTTGCACTGAATGCAGTTGGAGGGGATCCACTGGGGAACGAAGACGGCGATGCCGCGCTTCTCATAAGCAGCCGAACCCTGCGGGAAGGTGCCGTCAGCGGCGTCAACGAAGGTGGAAACGGGGAGCTTGTCACCCTGCTGAGCGTTGATGGGAACGAGGATGTTATCCACGTAACCGTTCAAAGCGCCGGTCTTGACAACAGCTTTGGTATCGTCCTGAGCATTGGCCCAAGCGGCAGGCACGTCAACCTTAACGGCGGCCGAAACGCCACGGTCGATGGCGGCATGGTTCATGTTAACAATGTCTTCGCCCTTGTGACCGTAGGTCTTGACAACGGCGTCTTTCATATACTTAACGGCGTCGTTGATAGGAATAATGTTGGCGATATTGAAGAAGGCGGCCTGCAGCACCATGTTGATGCGGTTGCCAAGGCCTAGCTCGCGAGCGATCTTAACGCCGTCGATGGTGTAGAAGTTAACCTTCTTGGTGGCCAGATCTCTCTTGAATTTGGCGGGAAGCTTGTCCTCGAGTTCCTCGGCCGACCAGCCGCAGTTAAGCAGGAAGGAAGCGCCTTCTTTGAGATCCTCGGTAATATCGTATTTATCTACATACGCAGCGT
>CALBKB010000081.1 GCA_937892635.1 uncultured Clostridia bacterium | reverse complement strand
GCGAAGAGGTGGATTCATTTTAAATCTTCCGTCCTCTTTTAAATCGCTATCATCAAGCACCAAGTAGTGCGGCCCCGTTTCGCAGGTTATATTAACACCGCGTTTTTTGGCATCGCGTATAAGTTCAACACTTTCCTTAGTGGATATGTGACACACGTGGTAGGGACAACCCGTTTTTTCAACAAGCTCAATATCCCGCTCGATAGGTTTCCATTCACTTTCACTGCAGATGCCCTTATGCCCGTGGGCTTTTGCATACTCGCCTTTATGTATATATCCGCCAAAAAGCAAGGAATTATCCTCACAGTGTGCCGAAATTATACTGCCTGTAGCTTTAACCTTTTCCATAGCCTTTAGCATAAGCTCTTTTGACTGAACACCTCTGCCGTCATCTGAAAAGCCTACAACAAACAAAGCTAAGTCATCAATATCAGAAAGCTCTTCTCCCTTTTGACCAACCGTTATTGTGCCAAAGGGCAAAACCTTTATCTTAGCGGTTTTTTCAATACTGTCAAGCTGAGGTTTAAGGTTTTTTACACTGTCTGGCGTGGGGTTAAGGTTGGGCATTGAGCACACACAGGTATATCCACCCTTTGCCGCCGCCATAGTGCCGCTTTGAATCGTTTCTTTTATAATAAAACCCGGTTCTCGAAGATGAACGTGAACATCAACAAAACCGGGAAAAACAAATTTACCATTAAAATCAAACACCTCATCAGCAAAAAAGGGAATACTATCCTCAATAGAAACAATAACACCATTCTCAACCAAAAAATCTTTTTTATAAAAGCATTTATCTATAAAAACGTTTGCATTTTTGAAAAGTGATGTCATACGGTGCGTCCTTTCCGCTTTTCATAACAAAACCATTCCGCCACAAAATGCGAAATGGCTATTAAAAAGCTTACTTTACCAATTGGTGTTTTCAATTTGATTTATTATACCTAAAATCAGCAAGAATGTCAATAGGGTATAACCACAAAAATCTTAAAATCTCAATATTTTTATTTACAAAAATTTTCTTATATCTATGGCAAGCCGCTCTTCAAGATTTATAAGGCGCTTTGCAATATCTTTTGTAAATTCATCTGCCGCTTCATACTCATTAAGATAACGGTTTAAGGACTTAACACCCATATTACAGCCATCGGTCATCAGGTCGGCAATGGTTTTATCCGATTCATCAACCATAAGCTTCATGTTTGTTTTCATCCAGGACATACTTTTGGCAATGGGGTTGGGGTTCTTGCCCTCATCTTTATATTTGCCCAGCAGTGCCTGTACCTGCGGGCCGTATTTGCCCACGATGTTGGTATAATACCGGCGGTACTCCGAGAGCCAATCGCCAAAGTTCACCTGATCGGCGAACAGGTTGCCGTCCAGAGCGCCGAAGGTGCCGAAGGCGTCGGCCGAAAACAGGGTCTCGGAGGTGCGGTCATAGGTGACCATGACCTCGGGCCAGTGGACCATGGGCGCCAGATGGAAGGACAGGATATGCTTGCCCACCATTACCGAAACGCCGTCCCGGATCTCCTGAGCCCGTTTGGCCAGCGCAGGGCCGAAGAACTGGGCCAGCATCTTTTTGGCACCGGCGGTGCAAATGGCCTGACACTTGGGCCAGCGACGCAGCACCTCGGCAATGGTAGCGGCGTGATCGGGCTCCATGTGGTGAACGACAAGATAATCGATTTTGGCGCCTTTGGCGGCTTCTTCGATATTCTTAAGCCACTCATCGCCGAAATTCGCGTCGACCGTATCGAGAACGGCCTTCTTTTCATCGTCGATGAGATAGGAGTTGTAGGCCATACCGCGCGGAACGACGTACTG
>CALBKB010000080.1 GCA_937892635.1 uncultured Clostridia bacterium | reverse complement strand
GGTCTTATGCCTAACCCCAAGGCCGGCACCGTCACTCCCGACATCGCCCGTGCCGTCGCCGAAGCCAAGGCCGGTAAGATCGAGTACCGTCTGGACAAGACCAACATCATCCACTGCCCCATCGGTAAGGCTTCCTTCGGCGTAGATAAGCTCAATGAGAACTTTGAAGCTCTCATCGGTGCTATCGTAAAGGCTAAGCCGGCCGCTGCCAAGGGTACTTATATTAAGAGCTGCGTCGTGGCTTCCACCATGGGCCCCGGCATCAAGGTAGCCACTACCAAGTATCTGGGCTAATTACAATTTGTTGTTGACAAGTTGTGATTTATCTGCTATACTAAAGCAGTTAAAAGAATATTGTCGTTCATTCTTAAGACAGCAGGTGCATGAAGCATAACCGTATACCGGGCCCGCCGAGGAAGGAACAATCAGTGATTTGTGCTGTTTTGCGTCCTTTTCCGTGCTCGGAGAAGGACGCTTTTTTGCGCCAGATACCAACGGGAGGTGAAAAACTGTGCCAAGCAACAAAGTGCTTGAAGAGAAGAAGCAGATCGTAGCAGATCTCGTGGAAAACCTCAAGGGCGCGGCTGCCGGCGTTCTGGTCGACTACAAGGGTATTACCGTGGAAGACGATACGAAACTCCGTAAGCAGTTGCGTGAAGCAGGTGTCCACTACGGCGTTTACAAGAACACCCTTATCCGTTTTGCTTTCAACGAGGTTGGTTATTCCAATCTGGATGAATGCCTCAACGGTACCACCGCTCTTGCTTACTCCGAAGATCTGACTGCCGGTGCTAAGATTCTCTGCGATTTCGCAAAAGATCATGAAAACTTTACTGTCAAAGCTGGTTTCCTCGAGGGTGAGACCCTGGATACCGCTGGCGTTCAGGCTCTGGCCAAACTGCCCAGCAGAGATCAGCTTCTGTCCATGCTTTGCTCTGCCCTCAACGGAAACATCCGCGGGCTGGCCGTCGTACTCAATGCGGTCAAAGAGAAAGCCGAAGAGCAGCCTGCCTAAGGCCTGCTAACTGCCTTAAAAAACAAAAACATTATTTATTTGGAGGATTACTAAAATGGCTTCTGAAAAGATCACTAAGTTTATCGAAGACATCAAAGCCCTTTCCGTTCTGGAACTGGCTGACCTGGTTAAGGCTATCGAAGAGGAGTTCGGCGTTACCGCTGCTGCTCCCGTTGCTGTTGTCGCCGCTGCTGGCGATGCTGCTCCCGCTGCTGCTGAGCAGTCTGAGTTCACCGTCGTTCTCAAGAACGCCGGCGCTAAGAAGATCGAGGTTATCAAGGTTGTTCGCGAGATCACCGGCCTGGGTCTGAAAGAGGCTAAGGAAGTTGTCGACAATGCTCCCTCTAACGTTAAAGAGAACGTTGGCAAGGAAGATGCCGAGGCTATCAAAGAGAAGCTCACCGCCGCCGGCGCTGAAGTTGAACTCAAGTAAGTTGCCTTTCGTAAAAGCAGGAAGCAAACGCTTCCTGCTTTTTCTTTTGCCGAAAATTTCCACTAAAGGTCTTGACATTTCCTGACTATAGTGGTATCTTATATTAGCACTCAAACATTTTGAGTGCTAAACATCAACAGGAGGCGCGGATATGGAACTGAGCGATCGTCGTTTGCAGATACTCAATGCCTTGATAGATGCCTATATCGAAAGTTGTGAGCCGGTAGGCTCCAAAGCGCCTGTTTTTGATAAGTTTAATTTATCCTCAGCAACGCTTCGCAATGAAATGGCGCGGTTAGAGGAGATGGGCTTAGTTTATCAACCGCACACCTCGGCCGGGCGTGTCCCCAGCAATTTGGGCTATAAATATTATGTCGATCGTATCATGAATGAGCTGTCGCCCAATCAATCGCAGGTGGCGCACATTCAGCAGATGACGGCTGATTTCTCCCATCGTCCCGAACGATTTTTGTCCCAATGCGCCCATATGGCTGCCGCCTTGACCAACTGTGCCGCCATTTCGGTGCACTCGATTGCCCAGCATCGTAAAATCATCTATTTTGAGTGTACCACCATTGATGAGTATAATATTGCTATTATCGCCGTCATTGGTCGTGATCATATTAAAACCAGCGTATTTACCGCGCAAGCGCCCATCAGTATCAACGATGCTACGGTGCTTAACCGTATTTTGAATGTCAATCTCACCGGTATCGAAATTTCTCGGATCGACCCGACTATGTTCGATATGATTGAGGGCGAAATTATGCGATACGTGCCGTCTATGCGAGGCATTTCGCGCCTGATTCGCACCATTATTCAGGAACTGGGCGATGTCGAAATGGTCGTTTGCGGCGAAAGCAATCTGCTCCAATACCCCGAATTTTACGATGTCAGTCGGCTCAAACAGTTCTACGATGTGATTGCCGACCGTCATAATTTCAATAAAATGGTTGTTTTGCCGCAGGACGGCAACATTCATGTTCGTATTGACCCTGAATTTTTCCCCAATGCGTCGTTGATTACCGCTTCGCTGGGAGATAATGGGGGAGGGAACACCACCGTGTCCGTGGTCGGTCCCATGCGTATGAATTATCAGCGAATTCTTTCCGATATGAAATGTTTTTCATATATTGTTTCCCAACTGATACAGGGAAGCGGTCAAGAGAAAAAGGAGAACCACAATGGCGAACAATAAAAACGCGGATCAGCCACAGGTAACCCCGTTGCCGATGGATGAGGAATCGTTTAACGCGCTGATCAAGGAAAACGAAAAGATCGGCGAGGAACTCGATGCTGCTCTTGCAGCCGGTGTCGAGGTAAAAAAACAACTGGATGAGGAAAAGGATCGCTATCTTCGCTTAATGGCGGAGTACGATAACTATAAAAAGCGTACCCAGCGCGAAAAGGCCCAGACGTACAGCGATGCCAAAGCCGATACCCTCACGGCATTTCTGCCCATGATCGACAATCTAAAGCGCGCCGCCGCCAGTCCTGCCAACGATGGCGAAGGCATGAAAAAAGGCGTCGAAATGATTCTGGTGCAAGCCGCAGAGATCTTGAAACAATGCGGTATCGAAGAAATTGAGGCGTTGGGCAAATCCTTTGACCCTACCGTCCACAATGCCGTGCTCCACATCGATGATGAATCCTTCGGTGAGCAGGAAGTGGTAGAGGTCTTCGAAACGGGCTATAAGATCGGCGACAAGGTCATCCGTCATGCGATGGTCAAGGTTGCAAACTAATTGATTTAACTATTTTGGAGGAAATAAGAATGAGCAAGATTATCGGAATTGACTTAGGTACTACCAACTCCTGCGTCGCGGTCATGGAAGGCGGCGAGGCAGTCGTTATCCCCAACGCCGAAGGTGGACGGACTATTGCGTCTGTCGTAGCATTTTCCAAAACGGGTGAGCGCATGGTCGGCCAGATTGCCAAGAACCAGGCCATCACCAACCCCGACAAAACCATCAGCTCCATTAAGCGCGAGATGGGCACCGATCATAAGGTCAATATCGACGGCAAGGACTACAATCCTCAGGAGATTTCGGCCATGATCCTGCAAAAGATCAAAACGACCGCCGAAGCCTATTTGGGCGAAACGGTCGATAAGGCCGTCATTACCGTTCCGGCCTACTTCTCCGACGCACAGCGTCAGGCCACCAAAGACGCCGGTAAGATCGCCGGCCTCGAAGTATTGCGCATTATCAACGAGCCCACCGCGGCCGCTCTGGCTTATGGCGTCGATAAAGAAACCGAGCAGAAGATCATGGTCTATGACTTGGGCGGCGGTACCTTTGACGTTT
>CALBKB010000079.1 GCA_937892635.1 uncultured Clostridia bacterium | reverse complement strand
CTCGGATTTTTGGTGTCGGTAGGACTGGATTATCTGACACTGGCGCGCAGCGCCGGCACTCTATCGGGCGGCGAGAGTCAGCGCATCCGTTTGGCAACCCAGATCGGCTCTTCGCTCATGGGTGTTATCTACATCCTCGACGAGCCGAGCATCGGGCTCCACCAAAAAGATAATGAAAAACTGATCGCCACCCTGAAAAAGTTGCGGGATCTGGGCAACACCTTGATCGTGGTTGAACACGACGAGGACACCATGCGCGCCGCCGATCAGATCATTGACATCGGTCCGGGCGCCGGTACTCACGGCGGATATTTGGTTGCGCAAGGCACGCTCGACCAGATCATGGCCTGCCAAGAATCTCTTACCGGCCAATACCTGTCGGGGACAAAAACCATTCCCGTTCCCAAAAAACGGCGTGCGGGCAACGGCAAATACCTCACCGTGCGCGGGGCGCGCGAGAACAACCTCAAAAGCATTGACGTGACCGTTCCACTGGGTACCTTTACCTGTGTGACCGGCGTGTCGGGCTCGGGAAAAAGTTCACTGGTCAACGAAATCCTCTCCAAGGCACTTTCGATACAACTCAACGGCGCTACCAAGGTACGCCCCGGTGCGCACGACACCATCGAAGGCATCGAACATTTAGACAAGGTCATCGTCATTGACCAGTCCCCCATCGGACGCACCCCCCGTTCCAACCCTGCCACGTACACGGGGCTCTTTACCGATATCCGCGAAGTGTTTGCCTCACTGCCCGAAAGCAAGATGCGCGGTTTTAATGCCGGACGCTTCTCGTTCAACATCAAGGGCGGGCGTTGCGAAGCCTGCGAAGGTGACGGCATCCTCAAAATCGAGATGCATTTTCTGCCTGACGTGTACGTGCCCTGCGAGGTCTGCGGCGGCAAACGCTACAACCGCGAAACATTAGAGGTGAAATATAAGGGCAAGAGCATCAACGACGTGTTGGAGATGACCATTGAGGAGGGCGCACAGTTCTTCTCGGCCTACCCCAAACTCTCTCGTAAACTGCAAACCTTATGCGATGTAGGGCTTGGCTATGTTAAAATCGGTCAAAGCTCGACCACTCTTTCGGGCGGCGAGGCGCAGCGTGTGAAACTGGCCACCGAACTTTCCCGACGCAGCACCGGCAAGACCCTGTATATCCTTGACGAGCCGACAACCGGTCTGCACATGCACGATGTGGCCAAGCTCATTGAGGTGCTGGAGCGTCTGGTCAAATCGGGCAATACGGTTCTGGTGATCGAGCACAATCTCGACATGATCAAGATTGCCGATCATATCATTGATCTGGGCCCCGACGGCGGCGACAAAGGCGGTCATATCGTAGCAGAAGGCACGCCCGAGCAGGTGGCCGCCGTGTCGGGCAGTTATACCGGTGAATTCCTGCGGAAAGTGCTCAAATGATTGACAGATACGGCATTTTTTGCTATAATTAACTGATAAAATCAGGAAAGAGGCTTTTTATGTTAAAAAGCATGACAGGCTATGGCCGCGCCGTACAGGAAAGCGGCAATAAGCGCATCAGCGCCGAGATCAAGGCGGTCAATCACCGCTTTTATGAGTGTATGGTACGCACCCCGCGCGGCTGGTCCTTTTTGGAGGAAACGGTCCGTTCCCGTGTAGGCGAACGAGTCAAGCGCGGCAAGGTGGAAATTTATATTACCATTGAAAATCTGGGTGATGACCCGATTGAAGTATCTTATAACAACCTGTATCTGACCGGCTGGTTAGAGTCGTTGCGGCGCATCAGCAAAGAGCACAAGATCAAAAACGATCTGACCCTCTCGGATATTGCCGCCAATCGCGAGATCTTTATCGCCCGCAAGCCGGAAGAGGATCAGGAAGCGATGACCGAAGCGGTGCTCTCAGCCGTTGACGATGCGTTCTTGGCCGCCCGCGAAAAGGAAGGCGCTCGCTTGGTTGCCGATATCCAACGGCGGTTGGATGTGATTGCCGAGCACGTGCAGGCCATTGATGCCCGCTCACCGCAGACGGTACAGGAGTACCGCGAAAAATTGCTTACTCGTATCAAAGAGGCGTTGAATAGCGTTACCGTGGACGAGAATCGGTTGCTCACCGAGGCGGCCATTTATGCCGACAAGGTGACCGTGGCCGAGGAAACGACCCGACTGCGCACTCATATTGACAACTTCCGCTCTCTTCTTTCGGGTTCGGGCCCCATCGGCAAGAAACTCGACTTTTATATGCAGGAGATGAATCGCGAGATCAATACGACCGGCTCCAAGTGCAACGACGTGGAGATGGCTAAGGTGGTCATCGAGGTCAAGAGCGAATTGGAGAATATTCGCGAGCAGATACAGAACATCGAGTGAGGTACTTATGAAGTATTCGAATAAGCTGATCAATATCGGGTTTGGCAACATGGTCGCCGCCTCACGCGTGGTAGCCATCGTTTCGCCCGAATCGGCACCCATCAAGCGCATCATTTCCGAAGCCAAGGATCGCGGCGTGCTCATTGACGCTACCTACGGTCGCCGTACGCGTGCCGTCATTATCACCGATTCCGATCATATCGTGCTTTCGGCGGTACAGCCCGAAACCATTTCCAATCGCGCCTACGATATGGATGATGAAGGCGATGAGGAGGTCGAGGCATGACCCCCGGCAAGATCATCATTCTATCCGGCCCATCGGGCGTTGGCAAAGGCACCATCGTCAAAGAACTGCTGCACCGCTTCCCCCACCTGACCCTATCGGTTTCGGCCACCACACGCGCACCGCGTGAAGGGGAACAGCATGGGCGTGACTATTATTTTATCACCAAGGACGACTTTGAAGGGCGCATCGCCCGAGGCGAAATGCTCGAGCATGCCCGCTATGTCGATAACTATTACGGCACCCCTGCCGATGCCGTGAAACAACAGCTTGACCAAGGCAAGGGCGTGATCCTGGAAATTGAGGTGCAGGGTGCGCAACAGGTTATGAACCAAGTCAAGGATGCGGTGAGCATCTTTATCCTGCCGCCCGACCGTCAAACGCTTATCGATCGTCTGCACGGACGGGGCACCGAAGCCGAAGACGTCATTCAAAAGCGGGTGGCCATGGCCTTATCGGAACTGGATCAAGCCGACCGCTATCGGTATCGCGTGGTCAATGACTGTTTGGAGACGGCCATTGCCGAGGTTACCGAGATACTCCGCCAAGAAGAAGCTTGCATTGATTTTAATTAAAGAGGTATAGATCATGGATATGAAGAAACTTTCCACCGAACAGCTCGTAAAAGACAAAGAAATTTCCCGCTACTCTCTCATTTCGGGCATTGCCAAGCGCGCCCGTTCCATTGCCGACGCGAATGAAGCCAACGGTGTACATACCGATGACAAGGCTGTTGTCGTAGCCGCTGAAGAGTTTGCCAACGGCGTTTACGATATTGTCCAACACGTCGAAACCGAAGAAGAATAAGAAAAGGCGGCCGACGTTTCCGGCCGCTTTTTTATAAGGATGACTGTGATGATCGCGAAAATCGCCATAGAAAGCATGCCGTTTTTTGCCGGCGGCACATACGATTATCGCGTACCCGAGCATTTGCTGGATCGAGCGCTGCCGGGTGCGCGTGTTGTCGTGCCTTTCGGCCGCGATCGTCGAGCAGGGTTCATCCTCTCGCTGAGTGATACCACCGAATTTTCGGGCCAACTCAAAGCTATTGCCACCGTAGCCGATGACGAATATCGGGTATCGGAAGAGATGCTGGCACTGGCCGAGTATATGAGCGAGCAGTATCTTACCCCCGTGTATGACTGCTTGAAAACCATGCTCCCGGCCGGGCTGGAAATGAAGATCCGGACCGTTTACCGCATCGGCGATACCCCGGCACCTGTCGAGGCCGAGGAGTTGGTGGGCTGTGTGCGCGACCGTGAGCCGATCGATGAAAAAGCGTTACTGACGCTATTCCCCAACAGCAAACCGCTGCTATACCGTTTGTGTCGGGACGGGGTACTCATCCGCTCCTACCGCGACAAGCGCTCGCTGGGCGACCGGACCGTATCCACGGTATTCTTGTCCTGCACCCCCGAAGCGGCTACCGACTATTGCCGAGCAAAAATCCATGAACGGGCGCGCGGCGCGGTGGAATATCTGCTCATGCACGGACAGACTGACAAGACCGATTTATGCTATATGACCGGCGTTACTCCCGCGATGCTGACCACTCTGAAAAAGAAGGGGATCATCGCCTTCGGGCGGCGCGAGGTGCGGCGGATAGCGTCGGACCGTTATGATGATTCGGTTAAAAACGCCGTCCTTTCTCCCGAACAGAAACGAGTCGCTGATGCCATTGGCGCGCATCTGGGCGAGTTTGGCGTCGATCTGCTGTACGGCGTTACGGGCAGCGGAAAGACTCACGTGTTTTACGACCTGCTTGATCGGGTGCTGGCCCGTGGTGAGAGTGCTATTATCATGGTACCCGAGATTATGCTGACCGTGCAGATGACGGCGCGGTTGCGGGGACGCTACGGGGACTTGATTGCCGTAATGCACTCGGATCTTTCGCCCGGCGCACGGCTGGACGAGTGGAAACGCATGAAGGAAGGGCAGGCGCGCATTGCCGTGGGTACACGCACCGCCGTCTTTGCGCCCTTTGATAAGATTGGGCTGATCGTGCTCGACGAGGAGCAGGAACACACCTACAAATCAGAACTTTCACCTAAATTTCACGCAAAAAGCGTGGCCATCCGTCGCGCTTTGTATCATAAGTGCCCGATCCTTCTTTCTTCGGCGACGCCGAGTCTGGAAAGTCGTTATTTGGCGCAAAAGGAGAAATATCGTTTTCACGTGTTACCCGGTCGGTTTAACGGGGCCGGCGCACCGCCTGCCAAGTTGGTGGATATGCGCCATGAACTGCGCGAGGGCAACACGTCCATCTTCTCCCGCACCCTGCAAAAGGAGTTGGCCGACACGCTGGCGCGCGGCGAGCAAAGCATTCTCTTTATCAACCGCCGCGGTTTTAATACCTTTATCTCCTGCCGCTCGTGCGGATATGCCATGAGCTGTCCCCATTGCTCGATTGGCATGACCTATCACATTAAAAACAATCGGCTTATGTGTCACTACTGCGGACATTCCGAGCCGGTTCCCACCGTCTGTCCCGAGTGTGGGAGTGAGCATATCCGTTTCTTCGGCACCGGCACCCAGAAGGCGGAACTGGAGCTGCAAGCCCTTTTCCCGCAAGCGCGCATCTTGCGCATGGATGCCGACACGACGGCCGGACGCATGGCGCACGAGCAATTGCTCACCCAATTTGATGCCGGGCAATACGATATCCTGCTGGGCACCCAAATGGTGACCAAGGGGTTGGATTTTCCCAATGTGACACTTGTGGGTGTACTGGCCGCCGACGCCTCGCTTTACAGCGACGATTACCGCGCCGGTGAGCGTACCTTTTCGCTGATTACCCAATGCCTCGGACGCGCCGGACGATCGGCGAAAGCGGGGCGAGCCATTATTCAAACTTATTCACCTGAGCACGAGGTGCTTTCGCTGAGTTTGGCTCAGGACTATGACGGATTTTATACGCGTGAAATTTCCTTGCGTAAGATGATGCTCTATCCGCCCTATGCCGATCTGTGTCAGCTGATTTTCTCGGGTGAGGATCCGCAGGAAACGCTCGACGCCGCCGACCGATTCAAGCAGGCCATTATGGCGGCGATGAACCGAGAACAATTGCCCATGTCGGGCATTGGACCGGCGCCCTGCCGCATGGCCAAGATCGGGGGACGCTACCGATTCCGCCTGCTCATCAAGTGCCGTGCCAACGCCGCCTTCCGCAACGTACTGCGCGAGGTGCTTGGACAAAGCAAAACCAACAAACGCATCACCGTTGATGCCGATATCAATCCTTACACATTGCAATGAGGTGTTTTTATGGCAACAAGAATCATCGTAAAACGCGGCGATGAGGTACTGACTAAAGTCTGCCGCCCCATCGAAGTCTTTGATAAAAAACTGCATAATCTGCTCGACGACATGGCGCATACCATGTATAAAGCCAACGGTGTCGGGCTGGCCGGCCCGCAGGTAGGCATGCTGCGCCGCCTGTTCGTAGTGGATATCGGCGAAGGGCTCATCGAGGTCATCAACCCCGAGATCGTCGATGCCCAAGGCGAGCAGGAGAATGTCGAGGGATGCTTGTCCTGCCCCGGCATCATGGCTCTGACCCACCGTCCCGAGCGCCTGACCATCAAAGCGCAGGATCGCTACGGCAAAGAATTCATCCTCGAGGCCGAAGGCTTTTTAGCGCAGGCACTCTCTCATGAATACGATCATCTCGACGGCAAGACCATCTATGAAACGGCGGTACGACTACTGACCAAGGAAGAGTACGAGCAGTTGTTGGAGGAGCAAGAATGAAGATTCTCTATATGGGAACCCCCGATTTTGCCGTTTTGCCCCTGCTGGCCCTGTGCGAGGCCGGACACGAGGTCTGCGCCGTCATTACCCAGCCCGACAAGCCGACCGGGCGCGGCTATAAAATGACCCCGCCGCCGGTCAAGGTAGCGGCCCTGGAACGAAATATCCCCGTGTATCAGCCCCAAACGCTCAAAAACAATGCCATCGCCGACCTGCTCGACCGCTATCAGCCCGAGCTGATCGCCGTGGCCGCCTACGGCAACATTCTGCCTGAATATGTGCTTGATTACCCCCCATACGGCTGCCTGAACGTGCATGCCTCGCTCCTGCCCAAATACCGCGGCGCCGCTCCCATCAATCGCGTTCTGATGAACGGCGAACGTGAAACGGGCGTGACCATCATGTATATGGAAAAAGGGTTGGATACCGGCGATATGCTCCTGTGGGAGTCGACGCCCATCACCGACGAGGACAATGCCGAGAGTTTGCACGACCGTCTGGCACAAATGGGTGCCCAACTGTTGGTGCGCACCCTGCGCGAACTGGACACCATTACCCCCGTAAAACAAGACGATGCGGCGCACACCTATGCGCCCATGCTGCAAAAGGCCGATTGCCGCATTGATTTTACCAAATCCGCCCGACAGGTGTTTGATCATATCCGCGGCCTTTCTCCTTTCCCCGGCGCCTATACGACGCTCGACGGAAAGGTGATTAAGGTGTATGCCTGCACCTTGGTCAGCGGCAAGGGAACGCCCGGCTGTGTCATCGACGGCGAAGGGTTGACGATTGCCTGCGGTCAGGATGCGGTACGGCTGACCACCATCAAACCCGAAGGCAAAAAAACCATGACGGATAGTCAGTATCTCAACGGACATCCTATTACAAAAGGAGTGATGTTACAGTGACACCGTTATACTTTATGCCCTACTATTACTTTGATCCCTATGCACTGCTGCTGATGCTGCCCGCTTTGATCCTTTCGATCTGGGCGCAATACAAGGTCAACAGCACCTATAAAAAATTTTCCAAGGTGGCATCCCGCCGTGGTCTTACCGCCATGGACGCCTGCCGCCGCATCCTCAACGACAACGGCCTAAGCCATATTGACCTGCAGGTGATAGAAGGCAATCTGTCCGACCATTACGACCCCAAAGCCAATGTGATCCGCCTATCGCGCGGGGTGGCCGAATCCAACTCGGTCGCCGCCCTGGGCATTGCCGCTCACGAGGCGGGACATGCCGTGCAATATGCCGTGGGGTATTTCCCTATTAAAGTGCGCACCGCCATCATCCCCATAACCCAGATCGGCTCCTCGATTGCTCCGCTTTTGTTGTTGGCGGGACTTCTCTTTTCTTATCAGCCGCTTATCTTGTGGGGGATTGCCGCTTTTTCGCTGATGCTGGTCTTTCAGTTAGTGACCTTGCCAGTTGAATATAACGCCTCCCGTCGTGCCATACAAACGCTCGACGAGATGCACGTGCTCGATGACGAGGAACTTCGCGGCACCCGTAAAGTGCTCTCAGCAGCCGCCATGACCTACGTGGCCGCCATGCTGGTATCGCTCACCCAAGTATTGCGCCTACTGCTGATGTTTAACCGACGGAGAGATTAATGGATAATGCACGCATGCTCGCCGTGCGCTCACTTATCGAAACGATAGAGCACGGCGCCTATTCCAATTTAGAACTAAAACACACCCTCGGCCGCGCCAATCTGTCGGTCGGGGGACGTGCCCTATATAAACAGCTCTTCTTCGGCACCCTCGAACGCCTGCGCCTGCTCGATACTTGTCTGGCGCAGGTGAGCACCATGAAACTCTCAAACATGTCACCACTGATCCGCAACACCCTACGGATGGGCGCTTACGGGGTGTATTTCACCGAATTTCCGCCCGCCAAAACGGTCAGCGAAACGGTGGCTATATTGAAAAGAAAAGCACCCGGCGCAGCCGGACTGGCCAATGCCGTGTTGCGGCACTTGCCGCCCCTGCCGCAGGATTTGCCGCCCGCTGTGAAATACAGCGTGGATGATGATGTTTATGAACGTCTGCAAGCGGCGTTGGGCGAGAAAACCGATGACTTTTTGCGCGGCACATTAACCCCTGCCCCCATCTATGCGCGGGTTAATACCCTTCGCACCGACACTAACACACTCCTACATATCTTATTCGAAGAGGGCGTAACGGCAACCCCTGCTGACCTACCACACGCCATACAGTTGCACTTATCGGGCGGCGTTGAAGCCCTCCCCTCCTATCGCAAGGGGTTGTTCCATCTGCAAGGTCTTTCCTCGCAAACGGCCGTTGCCGTCTTGGCTCCCAAACCGGGCGAAACAGTGCTCGACCTATGCTCAGCGCCCGGCGGAAAAGCCTTTACGGCCGCTGAATATATGAACAATGAAGGGCATATTTATAGCTTTGACCTGCACGATCACCGTGTCGACCTGATCCACGCCGGCGCCCAACGGTTGGGGCTTTCCTGCCTCTGTGCCCGCGTGGCCGACGCCACAGCCCAACTGGATGTGCCAATGGCCGATGCCATATTAGCCGACGTGCCTTGCTCGGCCCTGGGACAGTTATCCCGCCGCCCCGAATTACGCTATCGTAAGGCGGATGTTGACTCGCTCAATCGCACTCAGGCCGCCATTCTTAACCAAGCGGCACTCTACCTCAAATCGGGTGGACGCCTGCTCTATTCAACCTGCACTCTTGACCCGCGGGAAAACGACGGCATATGCGACGCCTTCCTGCGCGCGCATCCCGACTTTTCTCTTTCTCAAACTCGTCAGATAACCACACCGCATGACGGCTTTTATCTGACCTTACTTACAAAGGATAGCCCATGAACGATATTAAAAGCATGACCCATCAGGAACTGACCGCCT